>NZ_LOYJ01000123.1:0-50123 GCF_001526245.1 Burkholderia sp. MSMB1498 | reverse complement strand
GATCAGCATCGCCCACGTCGACGTGGCGATCAACGCCTTCTCCGCGGCGCCGATCGCGCCCTTCGGATCGAGCACGTGCAGCTCGCTGCATCCGGAAAGACCCGCGACGAGTCCTAATCGCAGGATCGCGGACGCTCTACTCGTTATTCTTCGGATCATTGAATTTGCCTAAGTTTGTGATGAAGCAGGCCTAGCGAGACGCCGAAACGCATTCGTCGCACTCGATGCGACAACCAGTCGCTTTGGCGGCGGAATGTAGCGGAATTTCGCGGGTTGCATGTTGACGATTCGCAAACAACGCATGGGGCGAGGTCTTGATGCATGTTCAGACGAGCCCGATGCACGGCCCAAAATGGGTTGGAAAGACAGTGGCGGAAAAATGAAAGCCGACACGCCGCGCGCCGGCTTTGCGCGTATGGGCGAGGCCGTATGCTCCGAAAAGCTTGTGTTGAATCAACGTGAACGAAGATCGGCGAGCGAAGGGCGAGGGCGGCATGTACCTTCGAAGACGCGATCCGTCAGGTCGCCTATCGAATCACGAACTACACCGCCTTTCCGATGCAAGATCCTTCACCCAACCTGAAGCCCGAGCTGAAGCTCGACGATCCGTTCGTCGATGCCGTTCACACGGAATTCGTCCAGTTGCTCGACGCAGCCGCGCGCGCGGACGACGCGCACTTCCTGCAGGCGTTCGACGTCTGGATCGATCACTGCCGTCAGCACTTCGAACGAGAAGAGCGCTGGATGGCGAGCACGAAGTTCGGGCCGCAGTACTGCCATGCGGCCGATCACGACGAAGTGCTGAAAGTGGCGGCGTCCGTGCGCGACAAGATCGCGCGCGACGCGCAGTTCGAACTGGGCCGCCGGCTGCTGGCGGAAGTATCGGATTGGTTCGATCATCACGTCCGCACGATGGACTCGATGATGGTCGCCCACCTGAAGATGCTCAACTTCGCGATGCTCGACGAGCGGACCGAAGTCTGACGCGGCTTCGCCGCTGTCGGCCGGGCGCCGGCGGCGGCGCGGAAGCGACTGCGGAAGAGGGCGCGGCCGATTCAGCCGCGCGACGATCGACTGCCGCATTCGTGAGAAGCGGGCGCGCGGCGGCGCCCGTTCGCGTGCGAACGCGAACCCGTCATCGCGTTCGCGCGGCCGCTTTCGCCGGCATCGCGATCGCGAATTCGTGCATCTTCTCGGCCGCGCTCAATCCATTCTTCGGTGGCGGGCCGACGAGATCCGCGAGCGTCGCGCCGTCCAGTTCCTTGAAATATGCGCGCAAGGCGCGGTCGAGCAGCCGCTCGAGCCGGCACTTCGCCGCGAGCATGCACGTATTCGTGTTCCGGTCGAAGCACTCGACGAGCCGAAAGTCCGTTTCGGATGCGCGAATCACGTCGCCGATGCCGATACGCTCGGGCGGCAGCGCGAGACGCACGCCGCCGCCCCGGCCGCGCGTCGTCTCGAGCGTGCCTTGGCGCGCGAGGCTGTTGACGATCTTCGTCAGGTGATTCTTCGACACGTGGTGGCGCTCGGCGAGCTCCGCGATCGTGATGAGGCGATCCGGATTCGACGCGCAATACATCAGCACGCGCAGCGTGTAGTCCGTGTATTCAGAGAGTCGCATACGTGGCAAAAAGATGCATATTCAATGTTGCTATCGAGGGTGGCGCGCTATAAGATGCGCAATACATGCACTTTATATAGCTAACGGCTGCATGTTGCAAGCCGGGCAATCGCCGACGGCACTTCCCGGCGGGTGGCGGGCGTTCCACACGGGTCGCGCGCCGCGTCTTTCTCCTTTTCAAGGGCTATGCCATGAGCGAGCAGTACGCATCCGTCATCGACGTTCGTAGGATTCCTCATCACAAGCGCCATGCACTGATCTTCGGCACCTTCGATGCGTTGCCCGGCGGTGAAGCGCTGCAACTGATCAACGATCACGATCCGAAGCCGCTCTATTACCAGTTGGAGCAACTCGCGGCCGATTCGTTCGAATGGACGTACCTGGAGGCGGGACCGTCGCAGTGGCGCGTGCAGATCGCGAAGCGCGACGGCGCGCTCGGGCACGATGCGGGCGACAGCTGCTGCTCGGGCGGCGGCTGCGGCGGTTGAATCGCACGGCTTGACGCGGCGCGACGCAACATGGCGCGGTGTCCGCGCTTGGCGTCGCGTCGCTCCGCATGAACGGCGGCGGGCGGGAATGCGCGGCGGGCGTCGTTCGCCGGATGTCCGCACGGATGTTCGCACGGATGTTCGGCGCGTCGCGTCATGTCGCGCCGCGTTACGTCGGCGCGGACAGCGTCCGCGAAAGGAAACGCCCGCAAGCGCGGGCGTCACGGCGCTTTCGGCCGGCTTTGACAGCTCATGCTTCGCCGCGTCGCAGCGCCGTTTCTTCAAAGACCGAGCGCGAGCATCGCCGTCTCCGACATCCGCGACCGATCCCACGGCGGATCGAACACCATGTCCACGTTGACCTCGCCGACGAACGGCAGCGCGAGCACCTTGTCGGCGACTTCGTCGGCGAGCGCTTCTCCCATTCCGCAGCCGGGCGCGGTCAGCGTCATCCTGATCGATACCTTCAAGCGATCGTGCTCGGCGGGCTCGATCATGCAGGCGTAGATGAGGCCGAGCTCGACGATGTCGACTGGAATCTCCGGGTCGTAACAGGTCTTCATGGTCCGCCAGACGAACGCTTGCGCCTCGTCGTGCGAGACGGGGCCGTCCGGCGCTTCGATCTCGTCGGGCGGTGGCCGGCCGATCGCGTCCGCATCCGCGCCGCGCAGCCGCACCATTTGGCCGCCGACGACGAGCGTGAAGTTCGTGCCGAGCGCCTGCGTGACGTCGGCGACCGTGCCCGCGGGCAGGTCGAGCGGCGCGCCGGACGGCACGCATTCGACGGCAACCGGCCGTTGCAGGACGACCGTTTCTTTCGGACGTCTCATGATGCGTGCGCCTCGTGTTCGGACGCATCGGTCGCGCGCGTGTCGAGCGCGTGCGCGAGCGCGTGCCAACCGAGCAGCGCGCATTTGATCCGGCTCGGATAGCGCCGCACGGCGACGAGGCTCGCGAGCTTGCCGAGATGGGCCTCGTCGTGCTCGGCCTGGCCGGTGAGCACCGCGCGGAATCGCTGCTGGAGCTGCCGCGCGGCTTCGACGTCGCGGCCGATCACGGCCTCGGTCATCATCGACGCGGACGCGATGCAGATCGCGCAGCCGTGGCCTTCGAAGCGGATGTCGCCGATCCGGCCGCCTTCGATGCGCAACTGCACCTTCAGATCGTCGCCGCATTGCGGATTGTGCCCACGCGCCTCGTGCGTCGGATCGGCGAGCTTGCCGAAGTGACGCGGCGCGCGCTTGTGCTCGACCACGAGTTCCTGATAGAGCGTGTTTCGCGCGTCGGCGGGCGCAGCGAGGGAGAGTGTCGAATTCATCGCAATACCTCGAGTGCATGCGCGACGCCGGCCACGAGTCGTTCGACCTCGTCGTGCGTGTTGTACAGCGCAAACGATGCGCGTGTCGTCGGCCCGCAGCCGAGCCGCTCGAGGAGCGGCTGCGCGCAGTGATAGCCCGTGCGCAACGCGACGCCGCGCTCGTCGAGCAACGTGCCGATGTCGTGCGGATGCGCGCCGTCGGCGACGAACGACACGATCGCCGACGACGTGTGCGCGGCGAGCACGGTCACGCCGTCGAGCGCCGCGAGGCCCGCTGCCGCGTGGTCGCGCAGCGCGCGCACGTGAGCGTCGATCGCCTCTCGGCCGATTTCGTCGATATAGTCGGCGGCGGCCGCCATTCCGATCGCGCCCGCGACGTTCGGCGTGCCGCCTTCGAGCCTCGCGGGCAATGCGTCGAACGTCGCGTCGGTTTCGCCGACCCAGCTCACCATGTCGCCGCCGAAGCGCAGCGGCACGAGCCGATCGAGCGCCTCCCGGCGGCCGACGAGCGCGCCGGTGCCCATCGGCCCGTACATCTTGTGGCCGGAAAATGCGGCGAAGTCGCACGCGAGCGTCGACAGGTCCGGCACTTCGTGACTCATTGCCTGCGCGGCGTCGAGCACCGTCAGCGCGCCTGCCGCGTGCGCGGCGGCGAGCAGCGCTTCGTAGGGCGGCCGCTCGCCGGTCGCGTTCGAGCAGGCCGTCACCGAGAACACGCGCGTGCGCGGCGTCAGCAATCGTTCGAGATCCTTCACGTGCAGGCGGCCCTCAGGGTCCGGGGGCAGGATTCGCAGCCGCGCGCCGCAGCGGCGCGCGGCCATCTGCCACGGCACGAGATTCGCATGATGCTCGAGAGCGCTGACGACGATCTCGTCGCCTTCCTGCAGCACGGCCCGCGTATGGCCCGCGAGCGACAGGCCGTGTGCGACGAGATTCAGCGCGTCGGTCGTGCCCGACGTGAAGACGAGCAGATGATCGGCGCGCCCGCCGACGAAACGCGTCAGCGTGTCGCGCGCCCGCTCGTAGGCGTCGGTCGCGCGCTGGCTCAGCGTGTGGACGCCGCGGTGAATGTTGGCGCGATCGCGCTCGTCGAAGCGGCGCATCGCGTCGAGAACGGGCCGCGGCATGTGCGTCGTCGCCGCGTTGTCGAGATAGGCGAGCGGCGCGCCGTTGACGCGCTGCGCGAGTGCGGGAAACGCGTTCACCATCGTCGCCGAGCGCAGCATGTCACCCATGGCGAACCTCCGTTGCCGCCGTTGTTTCCGCCTGTTCGGCCAGATGCCGTTCGACCTCGCGTGCGACGAGCGTATCGCCGCCGAGCGTCTCCAGCATGCCGGGCGCGTCGATGCCGCGCGCGAGCGCCGAGCGCGCCATGCCCGCGATGATCAACGCCCGCGCATCGCGTCGATCGAGGCCGCGCTGGCATGCGTAGAAGAGCGCGTCTTCGGGCAATGCGCCCCACGTCGCGCCGTGCGCCGCCTGCACGTCGTCGTGATGGATCTCGAGATGCGGCCGCAGCACGACGCGCGGTTCGCCGCTCGTCGGAATGCCGCTCAGGCGCTGCCGGAGATCGGCACCCGATGCGCCCGCCGCAATCGACGAGAACGCGTTTGCGACGATCTGCGCGTTGCCGCTCGCGAGCGCGAGCGAATCGATCGCGCTCTTCGTGCGCGGCGCCGCGTGCGTTGCGCGCATCTGCTGTTCGAGCTTCGCGTGCGCGGATGCGAACAGCACGCCGGAGGCGCGGGCGAGCGCATGCTCGCCGCGCAGATCGAGCACCGTGCGTTGCAGGTGGTACTCGCTGCTCGCCGCGAGCAGCGATTGCCGATATTGCGCGCCGCACTCGAGCTGCACGTGTACGTGATGCGCGATGCGGTCGAGCGCGCGAGGCGTCGCGACGCGCAAATGATAGAGCGACGCGCCGGCGCCGAGCCGGATATGCGCCCGCAGGTTCTGCGTGATCGGGCCGTTGCGGCCCGCGGCTTCGTGCCCGTGCGATTCGATCAGCACGCAGCGCGCGCCGGGCATCACGTCGATCACGACGAGCGGCGCTTCGACGCTCGCGTGCGGCTGCAACCGCAACTGAAGCATCACGGGCGGGCATTGCGCTGAACCGCTGCCGATGCGCAGACGCAGGCCGGATTCGCACAGCGCGCGATGCGCCCAGAAGAACGGCGCGGCGTCGCCTTCGCCGGACGTCGGCAGATCCGCGAACAATGCGGCGCGCTCGGCGGGATCGGCCGTGCCCAGCCAGCGTGCGTCGACATGCCCGAGCGAGCCGGAGCCGACGGGCGCAAGCAGCCAGCCGGCGCGCGCCGGCGCGCTCGGCGCGGCCGATCGCGTGCGGCGAGCGTCGTCGCCGAGCCAGGCGTCGGCGGCGGGCGGCGGAAGATGGCGAAACGATTCGGCGCGGCGCGGGACCCAGCCGCGTTCAGAGAGCCGCGCTCGCGCGGCGATCCGTTCGGTGTCGGTGGTCGTCATCGCGTCAGGCCTCCGCGAGTGCGTTCGTGCGAACGAAGCCCTTCGCCGCGATATCCCGCGCCAGACCGAGATCGCCGGATTCGACGATGCGCCCGCGATCGAGCAGCAACACGGTATCGGGCGCGAGCGATTCGATCATCTGCAGGTAATGCGACACGATCACGAACGCGGTGCCTTGCTCACGCAGCCGGCCGATCAGGTCGATCGCCGCGCGCACGCCGTCGACGTCCATGCCCGAGTCGATCTCGTCGAGCATCGCGAGCCGAGGTCGCAGCAGCGCGAGTTGCAGCAGCTCGTTGCGCTTGCGCTCGCCGCCCGAGAAACCTTCGTTCATCGAACGGTTGAGCATCGAATCGGACAGGCCGACGCGCGTAGCGGCCGCGCGCGCGTCGCCGAGAAAATCGACGGCGTCGAGCGCCGTGTCGCCGCGCGCTTCGCGCACCGCATTGAGCGCGGTGCGCACGAAGAGATTGTTCTTCACGCCGGGAATATCGGGCGGCGCCTGGAACGACAGGAACAGGCCGGCGCGCGCGCGCTGCTGCACCGTCATCGCGAGCAGGTCATGCCCGTCGAAGCGCACGTGGCCGCGCGCGACGCGATAGGCCGGGTGGCCCGCGAGCGTCATGCCGAGCGTGCTCTTGCCGCTGCCGTTCGCGCCCATCAGCACGACGAGCGCGCCCGCCGGCACGGTAAGCGACACCGACTCCAGCACGCGGCGCTCCGCGACGTCGACGCTCAGATCGAATACCTGCAGCAAGGGTTCGGATCGATTCATGGTGGTTCCTCGGTTCTTCATGTGTGGGATCAGCCGACGGCGCCTTCGAGCGATACCGCGAGCAGCGCTTTCGCTTCGAGCGCGAATTCCATCGGCAGCGCTTCGAGCACGGCCTGACAGAAACCGCCGACGATGAGCGCCGTGGCCTCCTGCGGATCGATGCCGCGTTGCTGGCAATAGAAGAGACGGTCTTCGGAGATGCGCGTCGTCGTCGCTTCGTGCTCGACGACGGCGTCGCCGCGCGCGCTCTCGACGTACGGGAACGTGTGCGCGCCGCACTGCGGTCCGATCAGCAGCGAATCGCACTGCGTGTGATTGCGGGCGCCTTCGGCCGTGCGCGCCACGCGCACGAGGCCGCGGTAGCTGTTCTGCGCGCGGCCGGCGCTGATGCCCTTCGACACGATTCGGCTGCGCGTATTGCGGCCGAGATGGATCATCTTCGTGCCGGTGTCGGCCTGCTGGCAGTGATTCGACACGGCGATCGAATGGAATTCGCCTCTCGATTCGTCTCCGCGCAGCACGACGCTCGGATATTTCCACGTGATCGCGGACCCGGTTTCGATCTGCGTCCACGCGATGCGCGAGCGCGCGCCCGCGCACAGCCCGCGCTTCGTCACGAAGTTGTAGATGCCGCCGACGCCGTTCGCGTCGCCCGGATACCAGTTCTGCACGGTCGAATATTTGATGGACGCGTCGTCGTGCGCGACGAGTTCGACGACGGCCGCGTGCAGTTGATGCTCGTCGCGCTGAGGCGCGGTGCAGCCTTCGAGATAGCTGACGTGGCTGCCGGGCTCGGCGATGATCAACGTGCGCTCGAACTGACCGGTGTTCCGCGCATTGATCCGGAAGTACGACGACAGCTCCATCGGGCAGCGCACGCCCTGCGGCACATAGACGAACGAGCCGTCGGAGAACACGGCCGAATTCAGCGCCGCGTAGAAGTTGTCGGCGGGCGGCACGACGGTGCCGAGATAGCGCTCGATCAGCTCCGGATGGTGTTCGACCGCATGCGAGAACGAGCAGAAAATCACGCCCACTTCGGCGAGCTGTTCGCGAAAGGTCGTGCCGACCGACACGGAATCGAACACCGCGTCGACCGCGACGCCGGCGAGCCGGGCGCGCTCGTGCAGCGGCACGTTGAGCTTCTCGTAAGTCTCGAGCAGCTTCGGATCGACGTCGCCGAGGCTCTTCGGCCGGTCTTTCAGCGATTTCGGCGCCGAATAGTACGACTGCGCCTGGAAATTGATCGGCGCGATGCGTAGCTTGCCCCAGTCGGGCGGCGTCATCGCGAGCCAGCGCTCGAATGCGGCGAGCCGCCACTCCAGCAGGAACGCCGGCTCGCGCTTGCGGCGCGAAATCTCGCGAACGACGTTTTCGTCGAGGCCGGGCGGCAGCGCATCGGATTCGATGTCGGTCACGAATCCTTGCCGGTAGGGTTGTTCGAGCGCTCGGGCGAGCGGCGTGGGTGGGGCGACGTTGAGCATGGGCGAATCCGTGTAGAGCAGGGCGGTCACGACGGTGCGATGCGAAGCGCTGCGCATCGCGCGACTCGGATCGGTCGATCATCCTAATTGTTGTATATGGTATGCATCTATGTGGTGGGCCGCAAGCGAAGGCGTGGAGACCCTGCTTCGAGTCGTGTCTTTGCGAGCTGTGCGCGCGAACGCGAAGGCAGCGGCGTGTCCGCGCGTGCCGCGAGCCGAGCCGATGTGATGGTGCGGCGCGCGATGGCAAGCAACGAAATACGCGTTCGAGTGACGAGGCGATTCGCCGGATGCCGCGATGCAAGCGGATAGCGAAAAAGTATTTCGGAGTCCGTCTCGATCCGGGCGCGCGTTCCGCGATGATCTGTCGAGGCGCGACGCGGCGGTCGTCGCGGTATTTTCCGAAAACGTGCAGTCTTGCCCGCGTCTCACGTGCGCCGCGAACCCAACGGTGACGCGCGTCCGGTTCAGCCCGCCTTGCCGTCGATGCGCGGCGAAGTCAGGTAGCCCGTGTAGCGCATTGCATAGACGGCGAACGCCGCCACCCAGCACGCGCCCGCCGCATCGATCCAGACGCTCGTCATGTCGGGCGCGACCCAGGGCCCGAACACGCGCACGAGCGTCGCGGCGATCAGCAGCCAATAGCATGCGATTTCGTTCGGTCCCGCACGCAGCGGCCGGCCGGTATGGCCGAGCGCGGTGCGCGTGATCATCGCAACGATCGCGCAGCCGATTACGCCGACCGTCAGCGCGTGAATCGCGAGCGAGTGCGGCGCGACGTCGAGCGCGGCGAGCGCGAGCATCGCGAAGCCGAGCGGCACCCACGCATACGCGACGTGCAAGATCCACAGGATCGGCCGCGCGCCGACGCGCCACGAGCGCCAGCCGACGATGCGCGTCGCGTGCAGCGCGGCCGCCGCGAACGCGACGGCGGCGACGAGCGCGCCGGGCAGCGCAATCGCATCCGCGCAGAGCGCGAGCACGGTGACCGGCGCGGCGAGCGTCTCGACGAATTTCCAGCGCTTGACCGCGAACCCGGGAATCGCGTTCATCGTGAACGTCGGCACGATGCGGCCGGCAATCACGACGACGAACAGCAACACGAGACCGATGGCCGAATACGCGGCTTGCAGCGCGAGATCGAGGCGTCCGTGGGCGGCCCACCAGTGAAAGAGCGCGTTGAGCGCGCCGAGCAGAAAGAGCGCGACAGTCAGGAACACGTTGCGATGGTTGCGTGCGGCGAGCAGCACGCGCAGCAGGATGAGCGCGGTGATCGGCAGGAACGCGGAGTCGACGGCGGCGGCGAGCGGTTCGGGGCCCGCCCAGACGAGCAGGCGTCCCGCCGCCCATAGCAGCCAAAGGGCGGCGAGCTGCGCGCCGTGCGGCGTATCGCGCGAGGTCCATGCTCGGATCGCCGTCAGCAGAAAGCCGACGACGATCGCGGCCGAGAACCCGAACACCATCTCGTGGACATGCCACGCAAGGCCGCTCATCGCGGGCGACCGGCCGGCCACTGGAAACCCGTGCAGCGACGCGAGCCAGAGCGCGATCGACACGATCCCGAAATAAGCGCCGCCGAGATAAAACGGCCTGAACCCGAGCCGCAGCACCGGCAGGCCGGTGGGCTGCCGAGAAGGTTGATGGGTCGCGAGCGGGATCTTCACGTTGGCTCTCCGGTTAAGATGCATACATTATGTATCTTAATGCGTGAATCGATGCGGGTCCAACGCTCGTGCGCGACCGCGGGTCGCGATGCCGCGGCGGCGGCGAACGAGCCGGCCGGCCCACCGACGAACGGCCGCGTGGCGCGGTGCTCCCGCATGGATGATGCGTCGCGCGCGTACGGAGATTCTTGATCGAATGCGTTGCGGGTATCCGACATCGGGCGCGATTTTGATCTGCGTCAGGAAATGTTCAGGAAAGCCGAGCATTGCCGAGCATGCGACACAGCGACGCACGAATTCGGAGGCGCCGCGTTCGATGCGTACAAATGACGCAGCGTGCGCGAACGTCGAATCATGCGTGCGCGAGCTGCACGTATTGCGCAAACGGCTGCGTCGGTGTGCGCAATACGTGCAGCTCGCGCAATTTGCGCGATGTGGCGAAGATTTTGATGGCGATGTCTGACGATTGATTTTGCTTAAGTTCGCTTAAGTGTCGGGTCGAACGATCCGTATACGGCGGAAACGAGGCCGAAACGGTCGTCTCATCACATCGAAAAGGGGCAGGAATGAGCAAGCAAATATTTGGACCTGGAATGCGCTTGATGGCGCGCATGAAGTTGCCCAGGAAGCTCGCGATTCTCGCCGCGCTGTTCATCGTGCCGCTCGTTGCGGCGCTCTACGCGACGCTCGCCGTCGCGTTGCATGCTTATGCGACGACGCAAAGCGAACGCGACGGCATCTCGATCCTCGAAACGACGCAGGATCTGTTGAAGGCCGTGCAGGTGCGGCGCGGCGCGGGCGCTTCGGTGCTCGCGGGCAACGAAGCGATGCGCGGGAAATTCGACGCGGCGAGCGCGAGCGCGGAGCGTCTCGTCGCGGCATTGAAGCAGCAGGTGCGCGACACCGGCCGATTCGATGTCGTTGCGCCGATCGACGCGCTCGCGAGCCAGTACGCGAAGGCGGCGACGGGCGGGCTCGGCACATCCGCCGCGGCGCTGTTCGATTCGCACACCGACGTCATCCATTCGATCTTTCTGTTCGAGAAGGATCTGGCGGTCGCCTCGCAGCTTGGTGTCGATCCGGACGCATCGAACTATCACCTGATCGACTCGGTGCTGTTCGTGCTGCCGGGCACGGCCGAGACCGTCGGCGTGTTGCGCGGCAAGGGCTCGGCCGCGCTGAGCAGCGGCGCGCTCGGCGACGCCGACAAGCGCGAGCTCGCGGTGCGCGCGAGCGGCCTGGCCGAGCAGATGAGCGTGATTCGGCATCACCTCGAACGCGTGAACGGCACGCGCGGCGCCGGCGGCGGCGCGCAGACGCCGGGCGGCATCGATCTCGGCTCGGTCGCGGCATTTCAGCGCACGGCGGCCTCGCTCGCGGGCGGCGATGCGTCGATCGACGCGAAGACGTACTTTGGCCAAGGCAGCGATGCGATCGACGCACTGTACCGCGCGCATGGCGCGCTCGCGCAGCAGTTGCGCGAGCGGCTCGCGGCGCGCGCGCACGCCGAGCAGATGAAGGTGACCGCGATCATGACGCTGAGCGTCGCGCTCGTCGCGTGCGCGCTCTATCTGTTCGTCGCGTTCGCGATGTCGACGCATGACGACGTCGCGCAATTGTCTTCCTGCATGCATGCGGTGGGCGACGGAGATCTGCGCCGGCGCCTCGCGGTGAGCGGCAAGGACGAGTTCGCGTTCATCAAGCGCGGCTTCAACGCGCTGCTCGACGTATGGGCGCAGACGCTGACCGAGACGCGGCGCGTCGCCGATTCCGTGATGGTCGGCAGCCAGCAGATCGCGGCGGGCAATCTCGATCTGTCGGGCCGCACCGAAACGCAGGCGGCGTCGCTCGAGGAAACGGCGGCGAGCATGGAGGAACTGACGTCGACGGTGCGCCACAACGCATCGAACGCTTCGCACGCGAGCACGCTGAGCGCGCAGGCGTCCGAGCGCGCGGCCGACAGGCCGGATCGTGGGGCATGCGGTGTCGCTGATGACGCAGATCCACGACAGCTCGAACAAGATGGCGGACATCGTGTCGGTGATCGAGGGCATTGCGTTCCAGACCAACATCCTCGCGCTGAACGCGGCCGTCGAGGCGGCGCGAGCGGGCGAGCAGGGCAAGGGGTTCGCGGTGGTCGCGGGCGAAGTGCGCGCGCTCGCGCATCGCAGCGCGAGCGCCGCGAAGGACGTGAAGGAACTGATTCACGAATCGATCCGGCACGTGACCGACGGCTCGTCGCTGTTCAGGCGCGCGGACGACGCGATTCGCAGCGTGAACGCATCGATTCGCAGCGTGGATACCGTCGTGAGCGAAATCGCGAAGGCATCCGAGCAGCAAAGCGAAGGGATCGAACAGGTCAACGCGGCGATCACGCAGATGGACGAAGTGACGCAGCGTAACGCGGCGCTCGTCGAGGAATCGGCGGCGGCGAGCGCGTCGCTGCGCGAGCAGGCCGAGCACATGGGACAACTCGTAGGGCGCTTCGTGCTCGCGTAGCGGGCGAACAGCCCTTCAGCGTATACGCGCGCCGCGCCGCGAGCGGCACGTGCGCGACGTCGGAGGTTGACTTGCATCAAGTCCGTTCGCACTGCACGCCCGACAATGAAACGCCGGCATTTTGCGCGGCATGCCAGGGTATAAGCAGATGGACATCACGAAGCATACGAACGAAGGCGCGGATACCGCCGCGCCCGCTCCCCAACACGCCGCGCCCGCGTTCGCGGACGTTCAGATCTCCGAAGCGCTGATCCGGCGCTTCGACCGCCAGGGGCCGCGCTATACGTCGTACCCGACGGCCGACCGGTTCTCCGACGCATTCGACGAAGACGCCTACCGCGAATATCTGTCGCGACGCGCGACGGCCGAGCGCAATCCGCCGCTGTCCGTCTATCTGCACCTGCCGTTTTGCGAATCGCTCTGTTACTTCTGCGCGTGCAACAAGATCATCACGCAGGACCATAGCCGGACGAACGCGTACGTCGACTATCTGATCCGCGAGATGGACCTCGTCGCTCGGCATCTCGGCCGCGATCGCCTGACGACGCAGTTGCATCTCGGCGGCGGCACGCCGACGTTCTTCGCGACCGACGAGCTCGCGCGCCTGATGCGCGCGCTGCGCGGCCACTTCGAATTCGCGCCGCAAGCGGAGCTCGGCGTCGAGATCGATCCGCGCACGGTCAATGAGCGGACGCTGCAGTCGCTCGCGTCGCTCGGCTTCAACCGGACGAGCTTCGGCGTTCAGGATTTCGACCCGTCCGTCCAGGAGGCGGTGCACCGGGTCCAGCCGCTGCCGATGGTCGAGCGCGCGCTCGCCGCGAGCCGCGAGGCCGGCTTCGAATCGGTCAACATCGACCTGATTTACGGGTTGCCGCGGCAGACGCCCGCGAGTTTCGCGCGCACGCTCGACGAGGTGATCCGGCTGTCGCCCGATCGCATCGCGGTGTACAACTACGCGCATCTGCCGAGCCGTTTCAAGGCGCAGCGCCTGATCGTCGAATCGGAGCTGCCGCCCGCCGAGGACCGGCTGAGCATCTTCATCGAATCGACGCAACGGCTGCTCGACGCCGGATACGTGTACATCGGGCTCGATCACTTCGCGAAACCCGGCGACGAGCTTAGCAACGCATTGCGCGAGGGCAGCCTCCATCGCAATTTCCAGGGCTACACGACGCAGGCCGAATGCGACCTGATCGGCTTCGGCGTTTCCGCGATCGGCAAGGTCGGCGCGTCGTACAGCCAGTCCACGCGCTCGCTGAAGACGTATTACCGCCATCTCGACGCGGGACGCCTGCCGATCGAGCGCGGCTTCGCGCTGACGCCCGACGATCTGCTGCGGCGCGAAGTCATCATGACGGTGATGTGCAGCACGCCCGTCGATTTCGCGGCGATCGGCCGCAGGCACGGCATCGATTTCACGCAGTATTTCGGGCCCGAGCTGGCGCGGCTCGAGCCCTATCGCGACGCCGGCCTGCTGGCGATCGAAGCGGACCGGATCGCCGTTACGCCGAAGGGGCGCATGTTCGTGCGCGCGATCGGCATGGTGTTCGACGGCTATCTCGGCCGGCCGGCCGCGGCGTCCTATTCGAAGCTGATCTAGAAGGTGGCGTGATGAAAGAAAGCAAGATCCCGGTGCAGGACTTCCTTGCACGGTTGCCGCTCTTCAGCGGGCTTTCGCGCGGCGAGCTCGACAATCTCGCGCGGGGCACGATGCGCGCGCAGGTGTCGCGCGGGCAGACAGTGTTCAGCCGCGGTGACCCGTGCGGCGGCTTTCATATGATCGTCTACGGTCAGATCAAGCTGAGTTCGTTTTCGCCGCTCGGCATCGAGAAGATCGTGCGTCTGCTCGGGCCGGGAGACAGCTTCGGCGAAGCGGTGATGTTCATGGACAAGCCGTACGCGGTGACGGCGAAGACGCTCTCCGACGCGCTACTCCTGCACGTGACGAAGGCCGCCGTGACCGACGAGCTCGATCACAACCCGGCGTTCGCGCGCAGGATGCTCGCGAGCCTCAGCATGCGGCTGCATCAGCTCGTCGTCGACGTCGAGACGTATTCGCTGCGCTCGGGCACGCAGCGCGTGATCAGCTATCTGCTCGAGCAGAACGACGCACCCGCGGAATCCGGCCTGCAGATCCGGCTCGAGACGGGCAAGAAGGCGATCGCGTCGCGGCTGAATCTCACGCCCGAGCACTTCTCGCGCGTGCTGCGCGATCTCTGCATGCGCGAGCTTGTCGTCGTCAACGGCCGCGACATCTTCATCCCCGACGTCGATCGGCTACGCTCCGAGATGCAGTACTGACGACGCGACGCGTCGCTTGACCTGTGCGTAGCGCCGCCATGCGCCGAGCATGTTGACGGCGAGCCAGCCTGCCGACACGCCGAGCGCGACGGCGGCCGGCCGCGCGAATGCGCCCGGCGCGACGCTCGCGGCGACGAGCAGCAGCAAGGCGGCGACATGCGCGAAGAACTGCTTGCGGGCGATGCGCTCCGGCAGCATGTCCTTGACCTTCGGCATGGCGGGGATCGCCGTGTCGCTCGCCTTTTGCGCGTGATACCACAGCAGGAACGGAATGATCTTGTAGAGCATGCCGTTGATCGCCGACCATGCGCCGCCGATCGTCAGCAACACGCCCGTCGTGATTGCAACGTCGCGGCCGCCGACGCTTGCGTTCACGATCCAGAGCACGCTCGCGCCTGCGACGCTCGCTGTCGCGGTGCGCCAGAATAGCGTCGTGGTGTCGGCTTCGGGGCGCTTGCGGGTCCACAGCAGGTAAAACGTGAGCGTGGCGTACGCCGCGTACGTCACGTATAGCGCGACGCGAATCACGCCGGCCACGAAACCGAAGCGGCCGGCCGATCCGACGGCGACGATCGACGCCGCAACGAGCCACGCGAACACGCATGGACCCAGCCAGCGCGTGACGATGCGCGGATAGGGCTCGGTGGCCTGAAACATCGGAATCAACTGAAATGAGATGCCGATCGTCAGTAGCCCGACCCATCCGGCCAGCCCCCAGGCCGCGTGCAGATCGACGAGATCGATCGAGAAGAAGGGTAGATGCCCGCCGAGCGCGAACGCAAGCGATGTGCCGAGCGCGACGGTGGCCGCAAGCGCGAGCAGCGCGATGCGCACGGTGCGCAGCACGCTCGCGGCGCCGGCGGGCATGCGTCGCCGGTGCCGCGCGAAGCCGATCGCGCAGACGAGCAGGAACCCCAGGAACGCGGCGCCGAGCAGCAGCGCGGCAGGGGCGAACAGCGCGGGGGCCCGGCACGCGAACGCGGCCGCGAGCAGCAGCGTGCCGAGCACCAGGCACGCGTGGATCGCGGTCGCGCTTGCGACGGGCGACGCAATCCGAATGCCCGCCGCGACCGACATGATCTGGATCATCGCGCCGATCATCGTCGACGCGAGCATGCCGAGTGCGACGAGGTGCGTGAGCGCGAGCGCATACGGCGACCAGCGCGACGCGAACGCGTCCGGTCCCGCCCACAGCAGCACGCCGGCCGCGGCGATCGCGAAGAGCGGCGCGCTTGCGAAAAAGCGCAGCGGCGCGCTCAGCGCGGGAGAATTGTCGAGTTCGAGTTTGCGCTGCATGGCGGGAAGCATGTCGGCTGAGAAAGGCGTCGCGAATGCGCACGAAGGGCGCGCTCGGCGCCGCCGCAATGGCACGGCGCGGCGCCGCGCCGCAGCCATGTTTCGGTATTCTGATCATAACCCCGGATTGGTCGTCGACCCGGGCAGAGACCTTGACGCGGATTAAGGCGACGGAAACGGGTTCGGCCGCACACTTACGCACCGGGCGTAAGCCGCCCCTTTCAGGAATTTGCCGTGTCCGTCGCCAAAACCGTATTCAAGAATCTCGTAATCAAGGGCAGGTCGCTGCTGCCGATTGTGCAAGGCGGGATGGGCGTCGGCGTGTCCGCGCACCGGCTTGCCGGCACCGTCGCGTCGCTCGGCGCGTGCGGCACGATCTCGAGCGTCGACCTGCGTCGGCATCATCCGGACCTGATGGCGCGCACCGGCCGCTCGCGCGATCGCGCGCTCATCGATGCGGCGAATCTCGAGGCGCTCGATCGCGAGATTCGCGCGGCGAAGTCGCTCGCGAACGGCTGCGGGCTCGTCGCCGTCAACGTGATGCGCGCGTTGTCCGAATACGCGTCCTACGTGCGCCAGTCGTGCGAGAGCGGCGCGGATGCGGTCGTCGTCGGCGCGGGCCTGCCGCTCGATTTGCCCGAGCTCGCCGCTGGTTTTCCCGATGTCGCGCTGATTCCGATCCTGTCGGACGCGCGCGGCATCGGGCTCGTGCTGAAGAAGTGGATGCGCAAGAATCGCCTGCCCGACGCCGTCGTCATCGAGAACCCGCGCTACGCGGCGGGCCATCTCGGCGCGCCGACGACCGACAGCCTGAACAATCCGAATTTCGCGTTTCCCGCAGTGCTCGAAGGTACGTTCGATCTGTTCAAGGAGCTCGGCATCGAGCGCGAGCGCATTCCGCTCATCGCGGCGGGCGGCATTCACAGCCACGAGCAAGTGCGGCAATTGTTCGCGCTCGGCGCGAGCGCGGTGCAGCTCGGCACGCCGTTCGCGGTGACGGAAGAGGGCGATGCGCATCCGAACTTCAAGAAAGTGCTCTTGGAAGCGAGGCCCGACGACATCGTCACGTTCATGAGCGTCGCGGGCCTGCCGGCGCGCGCGGTGCGCACGCCGTGGCTCGCGAACTATCTGGAGCGGGAAAAGAAGCTGCAGCGCGCGGCGAAGCCGCGCAAATGCCTCGTCGGCTTCGATTGCCTGCAGCAATGCGGGCTGCGCGACGGCATCGCGAAGCACGGCCAGTTCTGCATCGATACGCGGCTCGCGTTCGCGCTCGCGGGCGACATCAAGCGCGGCCTGTTCTTCCGCGGCTCCGAGATTTTGCCGTTCGGCCACGAGATCCGTTCGGTGCGCGAGCTGATCGACTATCTGTTGACGGGCGTGAAGCGCGCGGCCGCCGCGGTCGTCTCGCCTGAGCCGGCTTGCGTGCCGCTGCCCGCGCTCGGCTGAAGGCGCTTCGCTTCGGGCGACGCCCGTTCTCGCCGCTCGACGGCATGCCGCGAGCGGTTTTTCGTTTCCTTGATGGAGCCGTCATGCCATGACGCAAAGCAGTCACATCGCGACAGGCGCCGTGCCGATCGAACTCGTGTGTCCGGCGGGCAGCCTGCCCGCGCTGAAGGCCGCGGTCGACAACGGTGCGAACTGCGTGTATCTCGGTTTTCGCGACGCGACGAACGCGCGCAACTTCGCCGGCCTGAACTTCGACGCGCAGGCGATCGACGCCGGCATTCGCTACGCGCACGAGCGCGGTTGCAAGGTGCTCGTCGCGCTCAACACGTATCCGCAGCCGGACGGCTGGACGGCCTGGCGTGAAGCGGTGGGCCGCGCGGCCGACGCGGGCGTCGACGCGATCATCGTCGCCGATCCGGGGCTCATGCGCTTCGCGCACGAACGCTATCCGGCGCTGCGGCTGCACCTGTCGGTGCAGGGCTCTGCGACGAACTACGAGGCGATCAATTTCTATCACGAGCATTTCGGCATCGCGCGCGCGGTGCTGCCGCGCGTGCTGTCGCTCACGCAGGTCGAGCAGGTGGCCGAGAACACGCCGGTCGAAATCGAAGTGTTCGGCTTCGGCAGCCTGTGCGTGATGGTCGAGGGGCGCTGCGCGCTGTCGTCGTACGCGACGGGCGAATCGCCGAACACGCGCGGCGTGTGCTCGCCGGCGAAGGCGGTGCGCTGGCAGAAAACGCCGGACGGCCTCGAATCGCGGCTCAACGGCGTGCTGATCGATCGCTACGAAGACGGCGAGAACGCCGGTTATCCGACGCTCTGCAAGGGCCGCTTCACCGTCGCGGACGAAAGCTACTACGCGATCGAGGAGCCGACGAGCCTGAATACGCTGGAGCTGCTGCCGAAGCTGATGCAGATCGGCATACGCGCGATCAAGATCGAGGGGCGCCAGCGCAGCCCCGCATACGTCGCGCAGGTGACGCGCGTGTGGCGCGACGCGATCGATCAGTGCGCGGCGAACCTTGCGCGCTACTACGTGAAGCCCGCATGGATGACGGAATTGAACAAGGTCGCGGAAGGGCAGCAGCATACGCTCGGCGCTTATCACCGGCCGTGGAAATGACACGCACGACGGCGCACGCCTGAATGCGGGAGCGAGGATCATGAAAATTGCTTTGGGGCCGGTGCAGTACTACTGGCCGCGCGTCGCGACGATGCAGTTCTATCAGGCGATGTCGGAGACGCCCGTCGACATCGTCTATCTCGGCGAAACCGTTTGCTCGCGCCGCCACGAACTGCGCGCAGCGGACTGGCTCGAGATTGCCGACATGCTGGCCGAGGCGGGCAAGGAGGTCGTGCTGTCGACGCAGGTGCTGCTCGAATCGGGCCGCGATCTGAAGGCGATGCGCGAGATCGTCGAGAACGGCCGCTATCTGGTCGAGGCGAACGACATGGGCGCCGTGCGCTGCAGCGCGCGGCGCGCGTTCGTCGCCGGGCCGTGGCTCAACGTCTACAACCCGCCGACGCTCGCGATGCTCGCGGAACTCGGCGCGCGGCGCTGGGTGATGCCGCCCGAGATGAGCGAGGCGGGCCTCGCGAGCATGCAGGCCGAGCGTGCCGAGCATCTGGAAACCGAAGTGTTCGCGTACGGGCGCATTCCGCTCGCGTTTTCCGCGCGCTGCTTCACCGCGCGGAACCGCAATTTTCCGAAGGACAACTGCCAGTACGTATGCATGGAGCATCCGGACGGCTTGCCGCTGCACACGCGCGAAGGCGAGCCGTTTCTCGTGCTCAACGGCATCTCGACGCAATCCGCGCGCGTCTACAACCTGATCGACGAGATCGACGCGCTGCGTGCGCTGAACGTCGACGTCGTGAGGCTCAGCCCGCAATCGCAGCACATGGGCGACGTGATCGATGCGTTCCACGGCGTGCTGAGCGGCCGCACGAATGCGCGCGACGCGCTCGCGGCGCTGCACGAGCGGATGCCGGAAGCGTCGTGCAACGGCTATTGGCACGGCAAGCCGGGCCTCGAGCGCGTCGTGCGCTGAAGCCGTCGGCGCGGCCTGTGCCGCGCCGCTTCCGATTGGTTTGTGAGGATTCCGTGATGAATGCCGCGATCTATCAATTGCCGCCCATGGTCGGCAAGCTGCTGTCGAAACTGCCCGCGTATCCGGGGGCGTTGCTGTTCGCGGGCGGGATCAATCTCGTGCTGCGCAAGCATTTGCCCGCGGAGACGCTCGCGCTGCTGGAGGATCGCCCGCTGCGCATCGAAGTGAAGGACGCGGGCGTCGCGTTCGATTTCGTCTGCCGGCGCGGCGCGTTTTCCGCGCTGTCCGGCCGACGCGACGTCGACTTGACGATCGGCGCGACCGCATACGATTTCTATCTGCTGTCGCAACGCCGCGAAGATCCGGACACGCTGTTCTTCAGCCGGCGCCTGACGATGGAAGGCGACACCGAGCTCGGGTTGCTCGTGAAGAATTCGCTCGACGCGATCGATCTGTCGGCGTTCTCGTTCGATCAGTGGCTGCCGGCGCGGCTGTTCCGTTCGCGGCCGATCGAGCGCGGCGGAATGCCGGACTGATAGGCGCGCAATCCGGGGAGCGCTCGTTCAGGAGAGCGGAATGAAGAACGAAACGAAGACGCTGCCGATCGTCTATTCGTGCTCGGGATGTTCGAACGTCGCGCAACTCGCGAATCACGTCGCGGTGCGGCTCGACCGTAGCGGCGACGCGGAGATGTCGTGCATCGCGGGCGTCGGCGGCGACGTGCCGTCGCTGTTGAAGCTCGCGCATTCGGGCCGGCCGATTATCGCGATCGACGGTTGCCCGCTCGTGTGCGCGAAAAAAAGCCTCGGGCGGCACGGGATCGCGCCGGACGCGCATGTGCAACTCGGCGAGCACGGCGTCAGGAAGCGCTTTCACGAGGACTTCGACCCGGCCGACGCGAAGCGCATTCTTGCGCTCGCGCGCGACGAAGCGTTGCGGCTCGCGCGATGCGGGCGCGAGCACGCGCATGACGGCGCCGCGCGCGTCGACGAGCGCGCAGATGCCGCACTGCAAGACAAGGTGTGATTTCGTTCGGGAGCATCGCGGGCGGCTTGTCGGCATCCGGTTCGCTCGGCAATCGAGCGGTGGGATCGACGCATGCGTCGCATGCGGCGAAAGCGCGCTCGGAGTCGTCGTTGCAGAGTGCATCTTGCGCTCGGGGGCACATTTGATTTCACCGCTCGCGCGCACGCGATCGCATGGACGCAGATCGCATGCGCGCCGATTCAACCGCGTCGAACCGCGAAATTCGCGAACAGGCGATCGAGCCTGCCGAGCAATGCATCGCTCGGATAGCCGATGACCGGCGTGGCATTCAGCGTGCTGTCGCCGCATCCCTGCGCGCGAAACACTTGCAGCACGTAATTCTCGACGCCGAGATCGGCGAGTTCATGGGCGAGCCGCAGCAGCGCGGGCTCCGGCAGCAGGTCGGGATGCGCGGTCGTCCGGCATTCGTACGCGACGCCGCTTGCGAGCACCGCTTCGAGGCTCCGCCGCGCGTGGCCACCGCTCGTACGCACGTGCGTCGTGTGCGCGTAGTCGTCGAACGGCGCCTTCACGTCGAGCCCGATCCAGTCGAGCGACGGCAGCAGGTGCGCGAGCCGCCGCGGATGCGTTCCCGCGCTGTGCATGCCGACCTTGAAGCCGAGCCGCCTCACGTCGTCGATCGACGCGGCGAGCGCCGGATCGATCGACGGCTCGCCGCCGCTGAACACCACGGCGTCGATCAGGCCGACGCGGCGCGCGAGGAACGCGAGCAGCGCGTCCCATTCGATCGCGGCGGGTTGCGAGCGCGCCTGCAGATGCGGGTTGTGACAATATCCGCATCGCCATGGGCAGCCCTGCACGAACACGACCGCGGCGAACCGGCCGGGATAATCGGTCGCGGTGAACGGGACGAGCCCGCCCACCTTGAGCGGATGACGCCGGGCGAGGGCGAGGTTCATCGCGCGGGCCGTGCGCTTACGCCGCGGCGCGCAACGCGACGTCGCTCGACTCGCGTTCGCGGAAGTACTTGCGCTCGTGGAATTCGCCTTTCTTGCCGACGTTGAACGACGACATAGGGCGGTGGTAGCCCATCACGCGAGTCCAGATCTCGCACGGCTGGCGCTCGTCGTCGGACAGCGCGATCGCGGCGAGGGCGGCTTGGTCGTTGGTTTTCAGTGTCGTCATGATGTTCAGGCTTCCATCGGTTGGGATTGAGACAACTTGCGACGCAGCAGCGCTTCGTCGCACTTCGGGCAAAACGGGTGGCTGCCGGCGAGATAGCCGTGCGTCGGGCAGATCGAGAACGTCGGCGTGACGGTCAGATACGGCAGCGAGAAACGGGTGAGCGCGCGCTTGACGAGCGTGCGGCACGCGTCGGCCGACGAAAGCGGCTCGGTCATGTACAAATGCAGCACCGTGCCGCCCGTGTATTTGCGCTGCAGGTCGTCCTGCCGCTCGAGCGCCTCGAACGGATCGTCGGTGAAGTCGACCGGCAGTTGCGACGAGTTCGTGTAGTACGGCATCTGCGGCGTGCCCGCCTGCAGAATGTCCGGATAGCGGCGGCGGTCTTCCTTCGCGAAGCGATACGTCGTGCCTTCGGCGGGCGTCGCCTCGAGGTTGTACATGTGGCCGGTTTCCTCCTGGTACTCGACGATGCGCGCGCGCACGTGATCGAGCAGGCGCAGCGCGAACGCGTGGCCCCAGTCGGTCGTCAGGTCATGCGCATCGTGGGTGAAATTGCGGATCATCTCGTTGATGCCGTTGACGCCGAGCGTCGAGAAATGATTGCGCAGCGTGCCGAGATAGCGCTTCGTATACGGGAAGAGGCCGTTGTCCATGTGACGCTGGATCACCTCGCGCTTGATCTCGAGGCTGTCCTTGCCGTAGTCGAGCAGCTCGTCGAGCCGCGCGAGCAGCGCGCGCTCGTCGCCCGCGTGCAGATGGCCGAGCCGCGCGCAATTCACGGTGACGACGCCGATCGAGCCCGTCTGCTCGGCCGAGCCGAAGAGCCCGTTGCCGCGCTTCATCAGCTCGCGCAGGTCGAGCTGAAGACGGCAGCACATCGAGCGGATCATGTTCGGCTTCAACTCCGAATTGATGAAGTTCTGGAAGTACGGCAGGCCGTAGCGCGCGGTCATCTCGAACAGGCGCTCGGCGTTCGGGCTGTGCCAGTCGAAATCGGCCGTGATGTTGTAGGTCGGAATCGGGAACGTGAACACGCGGCCCGCCGCATCGCCTGCCTGCATCACTTCGATGTACGCACGGTTGATCATGTCCATTTCGGCCTGTAGATCGCCGTAAGCGAACGGCGTCTCCTCGCCGGCGATCACAGGCACCTGCTCGCGCAGGTCCTCCGGGCAGATCCAGTCGAACGTCAGGTTCGTGAACGGCGTCTGCGTGCCCCAGCGCGACGGCACGTTCAGGTTGTAGATCAGTTCCTGGACGTACTGCCGGACTTCGGCGTAGGTGAGCGCGTCGCGGCGCACGAACGGCGCCATGTACGTGTCGAACGAGCTGAACGCCTGCGCGCCCGCCCATTCGTTTTGCAAGGTGCCGAGAAAATTCACGATCTGGCCGACCGCGCTCGACATGTGCTTCGGCGGGCCCGACTCGACCTTGCCGGGCACGCCGTTCAGGCCTTCGGCGAGCAGCGTGCGCAGCGACCAGCCCGCGCAATAGCCGGACAGCATGTCGAGATCGTGGATGTGCAGGTCCGCGTTGCGGTGCGCTTCGCCGATCTCGCCCGGATACACGTGGCTCAGCCAGTAATTCGCGATCACCTTGCCGGACACGTTCAGGATCAGGCCGCCGAGCGAATAGCCCTGGTTCGCGTTTGCGTTGACGCGCCAGTCCTGCCGTTGCAGGTATTCGTTGATCGACGATTCGACGTCGATCAGCGGCTTGTCGCGCGACGCCGGATTCGACGCGGCGTGGGGGAGCATGGTCTCGGACAACGTGGGCCTCTCTCGTTGGTGGCACAAAATCTGGTGACGGGATGAATGCTAAATACCAGATGTTGTATGGGTCAACGGCGATTCCGCGAAGTTTGGTGTGTGCTTGACGGCGATTAAGCCGGGGTGAATTAGGGGTGCGACATGGGCGGTCGGGCCGCGCGGATTGCCGGCGCGACGGGCGAGCGCGTGGCGGGATGCGTCGCGCTGAGGTGAACGACGGACACGAGCGGGCGCGCGGCGCAAGCATGCCGTGAAGATCGGGCGCGCGCGATGTGCGATGGCTCCGCATCCGGATGCGTGCGGAGCGCGAACTGCGAATCGCGGGTGTTTCGCGCGCGTCATTGCCGGCGTGCGTGACGATTCGTCCGCGACGGCGCGCCATGTTCGGGCATGGTGTGCGTTTCGCGCGCGCGGGGCGAACGCGTCACTGCATCATTGCCGACGTCGGATCGCTGCATGCGCGACGGCGGCGCGACGACCAACCCGTCGGTCCTTATTCGATCGAACGTGCGTGCTTCGCATGACGACTGCCGGCGAGAGCCTTCGCCGGAAGCAACCGCGTACGACGCGCGTCGCCGCGCGGCAACGCTTGGCTTAGCTGCCGGAGCTCGTGTCCGATCCGGGCGCGGCCATGGCCGGCGACATCAAGAACACGGCATAGCGGGCGAGATAGACGAGCAGCGCGGCGCTCCAGCCGATTCCCGCGACGACGAGCCACTGCGCCGTCGCGGCGGGAACGAGCCAGGGGCCGAGGACGCGCGCGAGCGTCGCGACGATCAGGAGCCCGTAGCAGATGCGTTCGACGGCGCTTGCGGCAAGCTCGCGTCCGGTATGCTCGAGCGCGGTGCGCGTGATCATCCCGACGATCGCGCAGCCGATCGCGCCCGTCGTGAACGTATGCAGCGCGAGCGAATGCGCGACGAGCCCATGCGCGCTCAAAGCCGTCAGCGCGAAGCCGGCGGCGATCGACGCATAGGCGACATGCAGGATCGACAGCATCGGCCGTCGCCCGGTCGCCCAGAAGCGCCAGCCGGCGAGCCGCGCCGCATGCAGCGCGGCGGCCGTCCACGCGAGCGCGGCGATCGCCGGCGCCGGCGCGCCGGCCGCATCGGCGACGAGCGCGGCGAGCGTGACCGACATCACCGACGATTCGACGATCCGCCACTGCCTGACGGGCAGTTCCGGCAGCGCGGCCGTCGTGATCGACGGGATGATGCGTCCGCCGATGATGACGATGAAGAGCACGAGCAGCCCCGCGGCGAGATCGGCGCAGCGCAGCGCCCAGTCGGCGTGTCCGAGCCGAATCCACAGGTGAAAGAGTGCGTTGAGCGCGGCGAGCATGCCGAGCGCGACGGGCAGGAAGATGCCATGCCGATTTTTCGCGCCGATCAACGCACGGATGAGCGCATACGCGATCGCCGGCAGAAACGCGACGTCGACGGCGGCCGCGAGCCAGCCGGGCCCCGTCCACATCAGCACGCGGCCGGCGAGCCACAGCAGCCACAGCGCGACGAGCGACGGGCCTTGCGCGGGATTCGTCGACGTCCACGTGCGCACCGACGTCAGCAGGAAGCCGGACACGATCGCGCCGCCGAAGCCGAAGATCATTTCGTGCGCATGCCAGAAGAGGCCGCTCGTCGGCGGCGTGTGGCCCGCCCAGTCGTGGCCCGCGAGCGCGCCTAGCCACGCGAGCATCGCGATCGCGCCGAAGCATGCGCCGCCTAGGTAGAAGGGCCGGAAGCCGGTCGACCACAGCGAGGCGCGGCGGCCGTCGGGCTGCGAGCGCGCGTTGCGCTCGGTCGAGCGGGCGAGCAGCATGACGTTCCCCTTTTCGATATGTTGCTTTCTACATGCATCATAAAGAAGAAACGCGCGCATGCGCTGCGACAAGATTGCACGGTCGCGGCCTTGTTCGCGCGCAAGGCTGCGGCGTCGGGCCGTTGACGCCGCGCGCGCGGCGGGCTAGATGGAGCGCTCGGCGCCGTCGCGGCGCGTCTTCGCGCGCGAGCGGCGCGCGAGCGCGACGCCGATCGCGAGTGTCGCAGCGAAGCTTGCGATCGCGACGGCGGCGGCTTCGCCGCCCGCGCGCCGCAATGCGAACGCATCGAGGAGCCCGCCCGCGACGCGCAGTGCGACGGCCGCGTGCAGCAGCGCGAGCGGCGCATAGAAGAACGGCCGGTACGCGACGCGCAGCCGCGCGACGGCCGGCACGATGATCGGCATGTGCCCGAGGATCATCGAGAACACGAAGCCGAGCGTGAGCGCGTGCAGCGCGGCGTCGTGCGCCGGATGGCCGGGGGCGAGCGCGCCGTCCAGGCCGAGCGCGCCGCTCACGGCGAGCCAGCCGTAGCCCGATAGCAGGCAGACGGCGATGAAGCGCGTGAGGCCGCGCCGGCGCACCGTGCGGCGCGCGATGTCGTAGCGGATCAGCCACAGGGCGAGCAGCAGTTCGCCCGCGCCGAACAGCCGCAGTGCGGGCAGCGGCTGCCAGGGCGTGAGCGCGGCGGCCGCGGGCAGCAGCGCGGCGATGCCGCAGAAGCACGCGCTCGCGCCGCGCGGCAGCGGGCGTACGCGCGTGAGTTCGAGCCGCTCGGCGGCGATCGTCAGGATCAGGAACGCGAGCCACCAGGCGACGGCCGAAAACGGATCGCCCGTCAGCAGCCAGACGACGTTGCCCGCCCACCAGCATGCGACGCTCGCGGCGAGCACCCACAGGAACAGCGCGGCTTGCCGTCGCAGCACCGCGGCGCCGACGGCGAGCGCGACGCTCGCCGCGCCGACCAGCAGCATGGCGGCGAACGCAGGCGGCGCGCCCGCGAGCAATGCGACGCCGGCCGCGACGGCCGCCGCCGGCGCGAGATACGCCCAGCGCGTGCCGAGCGCGACCGCGCGCTCGATGCCGATGACCGCGCCGAAAAACACGGGGATCATCAGCACGCCGTGCCACGCGAGCTTCGACACGGCGTGCGCGGGGGCGGCCGCGCCGAGCCGCGCGAGGCCCGTCGCGACGCCGCACGCGAGCAACGCGACGATGACGGCGCCCGCAGCGGCGCGAACGATCGGGCGGGCGGGCGAAGCGGTCGGCAGCATGGCGGTCGGCATCGCGTCGGGATCGCGTCGAAGTCGTCGGGCGCGCTAGGCGATCGGCCAGCCCATCTGCTCGCGGGCGGCGTCGCTCATCATCTTGGGCGCCCATGGCGGCTCCCAGACGAGATCGACGTCCACTGCCAGCACATCGGACGTGATCTCGCCGAGCGTCGCCTGCACGTCGTCGATCACGACGCCCGCCATCGGACAGGCGGGCGACGTCATCGTCATCGTCACGACGATGCGCTCGCCGGTACGCTCGATCCGGTAGACGAGACCGAGGTCGACGATGTTGACGCCGATCTCCGGATCGATGACGGCCCGCAGCGCGTCGCGCAGCGCGAGCTCGTCCGGCGTTTCGTTTCGGGTTGCTGAGGAATCGGACATGGTAGTCCTCGAACGGAGAGGGGAGGGGAGCGGGCCGGCCGCGCGTCGTGCGCGGCCGGCCCGAGGTTGCGATGCTTACGTGCGTTGCGCGGCCTGACCGACTGTGCGCTCGTCGGGCTGCGACGGCGCGGGACGGCGCAGCAGGCGAAGCGCGAACCAGCCGAGATACAGCACGCCGAACGCGAACACGACGTCGCCCGGCACGCGCAGCCATACGAGCGCGTTCATGATCGGCGCGTGCACGACCTCCGGCGAGCGCGCGTACCAGAGGCCCTTCGTCACGCTCGCGTACGCTTCATAGATGCCCGACGGCAGGATCGACATGAACACCATCATGAAGAGGCCGACGTTCAGCAGCCAGAACGCGGGCTTGAGCAGGCCGTCGCTCCACGCGTTGCGGGCGGACATGCCGCGCAGGCAGAACAGCATCAGGCCGATGCCGAGCATCCCGTACACGCCGAACAGCGCGGCGTGGCCGTGCGCGGGCGTCATGTTCAGGCCTTGCACGTAGTAGAGCGAGATCGGCGGGTTGATCGAGAAGCCGAGCAGCCCCGCGCCGACGGTGTTCCACACGCCGACGGCAACGAAGCAGAGGATCGCCCACTTGTACGACTGGACCCACGGCGCGGCTTGCGACTTGCGATACGTCTGCCAGCCTTCGAGGCCGATGAGCGCGAGCGGCACCACTTCGCATGCGGAGAACACGGCGCCCACGGCGATGATCGACGTCGTCGTGCCGGTGAAGTACAGATGGTGCAGCGTGCCGAGAATGCCGCCGAACAGGAACACGATCGTTTCCATCACGATCGCGCGATTCGCGCTTTCGAAGCGGATGAGGCCGAGGCGCGCGAAGATGAGGGCGATCACCGCGGTCGCGAACACTTCGAAGAAGCCCTCGACCCACAGGTGCACGAGCCACCATCTCCAGTACTCGATCATCGAGTAGTGCGTGTTTTGCCCCCACGCGAGCGACGACGCATAGAAGAGCCCGATGCACGCGGCGGACAGGAACACCATGCCGATCAGGCCGCGGCCTTCGGTCGCCTTGTTCCGCAGCGCGGGCATCAGCGCGCGCCCCATCAGGAACAGCCAGAACAGCAGGCCGACGAAGAGCAGGATCTGCCAGACGCGGCCCATGCTCGTGTACGCGAGCCCCTGGTTGCCGATCCAGAACGAGAAGTTGGTGCCGAGATGCTTGAGCGTGCCGAGCCAGCCCGTGACGGTCGAGCCGACGACGATGAAGATCAGCGCCCAGAACAGCACGTCGACGCCGAGCTTCTGCAGCTTCGGCTCCTGGCCCGAGAGCAACGGCGAGATGTAGAGGCCCGTCGCGAGCCAAGCGGTCGCGATCCAGAGCACGCCGAACTGCGTATGGATCGTGCGGCTCACGATCCACGGCATCACGTCCGCGAGCGGAATGCCGAAGAAGCTGTGGCCTTCGACCGCGTAGTGCGCGGTGATCGCGCCCATGAAGACCTGCGTGAGCAGCAGGCCGATCACGACGTAGAAATACTTCTTCGTCGCACGCATCGACGGCGTCGCCTTCACGTTGAAGAGCGGATCGTTCGTCGGCACGGCGAGCGGCGCGTCGTGTTCGCCGTGCGCGGTGTGATACCAGATCATGCCGGCGATCGCGCCGAGCAGGATGACCACGCTCGCGATCGACCACATGCCGTTCGCGGCCGTCGGCGTGTTGCCGACGAGCGGCTCGTGCGGCCAGTTGTTCGTGTACGTGACGTTCGTTTCGCCCGGGCGGTCGGTCGTCGCCGACCACGCGGACCAGAAGAAGAACGACGCGAGCGCGGTGCGATCGGCTGCGCCCGGCACCGAGCCCGATGTCATCGCGTATTGCTCGCGCAGCGTGTCGAGCGACGGATCGGCGCCGAACAATGCTTCGTAGTGCTCGGCAACGCGCAGCACCGCGGCCGCGCGTGCGTCCGACAGCGTGATGCGATCGCTCGCGGCGTCGTAGCGGTTCGCGCGCATTTCATGCTTCAGGCGTGCATCGAGCAGCCCTTGCTGTTCGACGGACAGCTTCGCGTAAGGCGCGCCGAATTGCTGGCGCGCCCATGCGTCGCGCAGCTCGAGCGCCTCGCGGTGCAGCCAGTCCGCCGACCAGTCCGGCGCGACATAGCTGCCGTGGCCCCAGACGGTGCCGAGCTGCTGGCCGCCCGACGCGAGCCATACTTGTTGACCGCGCCTGATCTGCTCGCCAGTGAAAATGACGCGCCCATTTTCGCTGACGACCGCGTTCGGAATCGGCGGTGCGGTGAGATAGATGTCTCTGCCGAGCCATAGCAGGACGGCGAATGACGTGAGGCAGACGAGCCCGAGCCATGTCCATAGACGACGTGTGGAGCGCATGACCTCTCTCCTTTCAAGAGGGTGGGATGTGGAGAAAACGTTCAATGCGACGGCGGCGCAACGGGCCGTCGATTAAACATGTACAAAGAATGTATGTTTAAGGGGATGGTATGAGACGGCCACGCGCTTGTAAAGGCTCGATGCCGCGACAGGGCGGCGCGACGGCGTTACGCCACGCGCGCGGCCGGTCGCGAAGGCGCGCCGATATTGGGTCGCGGGGCGTGGCGGGAAAGACGGCGTGTCAATTGGTCGCGGCCCGGTGCGATGCCGCCGCGCGGGTTGGGCACGGCTCGGCGAGCGCGCGCGACGCCGGCAATATGCGGCGCGGATGAGCCGCGCGTCGCGCAGTTCGGAAGACGCGATTCAGTCGGAACGGGCGCGACGCGATCCGATCATAGTCGGCGCGATGCGATGGGCGAGATGTGTTGCCGGATGCCGGCGAAGAAGCGGCAGCCGGCTATGCGAAGAAGGGGGAAAAGCGCAGGAGCGATGCGATGGCGCGCGAACGAAAGCGCCGCAGCGTGATGTCCGCTTGACGAAAATCAAGCGATATCCGATTCGGGCGACGGGCACGCGGCCGCGCATGTGATCCATCTTGCAGCCGCACGCCGCACGCCGCACGCCACACGACACACGACACACGACACACGACACACGACACACGACACTCACCGCTCACCGCTCACCGCTCGACGCTCGACGCTCGACGCTCACCGCACGACGCTCACCGCACGACGCTCACCGCTCGACGGGCCGCCGTGCGTGACGGCGGCCCGAGTCGTCGCGGAATCGTCATGTGTTCGCGATCGCGAGATCCGCGAGCACCTTCTGCCGGATCGACGGCTTGATGTTCGATTGCGCCATGTTCGCGCCGTAATGCGCGACCACGCGCGGATTCATCACGCTGAACCACAGCGGCGGCACGTAGGCGAGCAGGATCATCGCCGCGTAGCCGGCGGGCAGTTGCGGCGAATCGTCGAAGTGCCGCAGCGCCTGATACGAGCGCGTCGGATTCGCGTGATGATCGGCGTGGCGCTGCAACTGATAGAGGAACAGATTCGTCACGACGTGATTGCTGTTCCACGAATGCTGCGGCGTGCAACGTTCGTAGCGCCCGGTCGGCAACTGCTTGCGGCCGAGCCCGTAGTGCTCGACGTAGTTCACGACCTCGAGCAGGGACGCGCCGTAGGCCGCCTGGATCAGCAGGAACGGAATCACCTTCGCGCCGCCGAACGCGATCGCGGCGCCCCACATCGCGACCGTCATCGCCCACGCCTGCAGCACTTCGTTGCGCCATGTCCAGACCGAGCGGCCGCCGCGTGCGAGACGCTCCCGTTCGAGCCGCCACGCGGATGCGACGCTGCCGGTCACGGTGCGCGGCAGGAACACCCAGAACGATTCGCCGTAGCGCGCGCTCGCCGGATCGTTCGGCGTCGCGACGCGCACGTGATGGCCGCGATTGTGCTCGACGAAGAAGTGGCCGTACGCAACGGGCGCGAGCGTGATCTTCGCGAGCCAGCGCTCGAAGGGGCTCGTCTTGTGGCCGAGCTCGTGCGCGGTGTTGATCGAGATGCCCGTCGCCGCGCCGAGCGACAGCGCGAAGCCGAGATAGTCGTACCACGCGAGCGATTTCGTCGCGACGATCCATATCGCGCCCGCGAAGGCGACGTAGACGATGAAGGTCGCGAGATAGACGACGTAGCGGTAGTAGCGATCGCTTTCGAGCTGCGACACGACGGATTCGGGTGGATTCTCGCTGTCGACGCCGATCAGCAGGTCGAGCACCGGGATGACGCCGAACGCGAACAGCGGCCCGAACCACCAGAAAATGTGCCAGCCGGTCCACAGCGCGAGGAGCGCGGCGAGGAGCGGCAGCGTGATCGTCAGCGCGCCGAGCAGCCACCCATAGCGTTTCGTGTCGGTCCAGGCCGCCGAAGCCGGTTGCGGAATTGCCATTGTCTCCCTCCAAGTTGGGTACCGATTTTGTTGTGCTCCGATTTAATACGTGCGCAAGCGATTACCATTCGCGCCGACGAGTTCATGCCCGTTGCGCTGATTTATACGTGCTCAATTATCGTTCAGCCAAACATTCGGATTAGGGCGCGACCTCCAAACGACGGCTCGGCCGGCGCGCGCCGCCGCGTCGCTAGCGTCGGGCCGTGATTCAAACGTCCGCGTATTCCGCAATTGCTGAACAAATAACGGATAAAACCGAGGGTAATTCCGTATATTGAGGGGCGACGCAGGGATCATGAAAGATCGATACTGAACGAGATTGCCCCGCAAGGCGAGCGGGATTCGCCGATTCCGCGCCGCGAGGGGCTCGATGCGATTCGAATTGACGATCTTTCGTTTTTCTTTCTGCGGGCCTATCCATTGTCAGCATTCGCTCCGAGCGCTTGCGCCGTCGTCTGGTTTCGCGACGATCTGCGCGTGTCCGATCATCCCGCGCTCGCGTGCGCCGCCGAGTCGGGACGTCCGGTGATCGGCGTCTACGTGTTCGACGAGCGCGCCGGCGCGCGACCGCTGGGCGGCGCGGCGCGCTGGTGGCTGCACGGATCGCTGCGCGCGCTCGACGCCGCGCTCGCCGAGCTGGGCAGCCGGCTCGTGCTGCTGCGCGGCGACGCGGCCGACGCGATCGCTTCGTTCGTCGCGGCGCTCGGCGCGAGCGCGGTCTATTGGAACCGCCGTTATGCGCTCGCCGAGCGCGCGCTCGACAATGCGGTGCAGACGTTGCTCGAAGCGCGCGGCGTCACGGTCGAGACGTTCAACGCGAGCCTGCTGTTCGAGCCGGGCGACGTCGTCGCCGAGTCAGGCCATCCGTATCAGGTGTTCGGCGCATACTGGCGCGCGGCGCTGCGGCGCGGCGTGCATGCGGCGCCGCTCGCCGCGCCGCTGCGCTTGAGCGGCTGCGCGCCGCCGCACGGGATCGCGCAGCGGCAGGTCACGCTCGATGCGCTCGCGCTTTTGCCGACGCGCCCGGATTGGACGGGCGGCTTGCGCGACGCGTGGCGCTGCGGCGAGGACGCCGCGCACCGCCTGCTGCGCGCGTTCGTCGACAGCCGGCTCGGCGGCTACGCGACCGAGCGCGACCGGCCGGGCATCGCGTCGACGAGCCGCCTGTCGCCGTACGTGCGCTTCGGCAACCTGTCCGTGCGGCAGATCTGGCATGCGGCGGTCGATGCGCACGCGTACGGCGCGGCGACGCAGGCGGATCTCGACAAGTTTCTCGGCGAGCTCGGCTGGCGGGAGTTCTGCTACGGACAACTGTACCGCTTCCCGGATCTGCCGCGCCGCAACCTGCGCCACAATCTCGACGGGATGCCGTGGCGCGACGATCCCGCGGCGCTCGCCGCATGGCGGCGCGGCGCCACGGGCTATCCGTTCGTCGACGCGGGCATGCGCGAGCTATGGACGACGGGCTGGATGCATAACCGCGCGCGAATGGTGTGCGCGTCGTTCCTCGTCAAGCATCTGCTGATCGACTGGCGGGAAGGCGAAGCGTGGTTCTGGGACACGCTCGTCGATGCGGACGCCGCGTCGAACGCGGCGAACTGGCAGTGGGTTGCGGGCTGCGGCGCGGACGCCGCGCCTTATTTCCGGATCTTCAATCCGGTCGTGCAGGGCAAGAAGTTCGACCCGGACGGCGCGTACGTGCGGCGCTGGGTGCCCGAGCTCGCCGGCTTGCCGTCGAGCGCGATCCACGAGCCTTGGCTCGCGCCGCCCGCGCAGCTCGAGGCGGCGCGCGTGCGGCTCGGCGACACCTATGCGCTGCCGATCGTCGCGCACCACGCCGCGCGTCGGCGCGCGCTCGACGCGATTGGGGCGACCCGATGAATCCTGCGGTGGTACGTTTAATTTTTCGTAATTAATATGGCGGAAATATTACAGAAAGTTCACTTTTTTGATCCTTATCAGTTGTTAAACTCTTCGAGAGTGTCAGGAAGAGTTTGACAGAGGCTAGCGCATGGATATGAATGGCGGCTTTCCGCCGGAGGCGGTCGCCCCGGTCGTTTGGATGACGGGCTTGCCGGGGGCCGGCAAGACGACGACGGCGAACGTGTTGCTGAACCGGCTGCTCGAGAGCGGCGCGAAGGCGATCGTGCTCGACGGCGATGCGCTGCGCACCGGCCTGTGCTCCGATCTCGGTTTTTCGGACGCCGACCGGATGGAGAACATCCGCCGCTTCGCGCACGTCGCGAAGCTGTTTCAGCACGAGGGCTATATCGTGATCGTCGCGACGATTTCGCCGCTGCAGGCGCATCGCGATCTCGCCCGCTCGATCGTCGGGACGGGCTTTTTCGAGACTTACGTGTCGACGCCGCTCGAAGTGTGCCGCGCGCGCGATCCGAAGGGCATGTACGCGCGCGCCGAGCAAGGGCGGCTGATGCAGTTCACGGGCGTGTCGGGCGCTTACGAGCCGCCCGTCGCACCCGATATCTCGATCGACACGTCGAACTGCAGCGTCGCGCTTTCGCTCGCCGACGTCATGGCGCAACTCATGCGGGTGACCGTGCTGCCCGCGAAGCTCGGCGCGTCCGCTCAAGTGTCCGCTGCACTCGCTGTACCCGCTGCACTCGCCGCGCCGGCTATCGTCGGCAGCCAACTGATCGATTAACGACGCGTCGAGCTTGCTCGCCGTCGCGCAATGGGCGGTGTGGGGCATGCGTCGCGTGCCCGCGTAGGTAGCCGCGCGCTCGCGCGTTGTTCTTCCGATTTGTCTCTGCATATTGCGCTTGCGGCATGCCGCAAGCGCGGCTTCGCTCTTCGCGCGCTCGGCCGCATCGCACCGCGGCGCGCGCTGCGTATCGCGACGAGGGCGCCGTCGCGCGCAGGAGCGCCGCTTGCGCGGATCGCCGGGCCCGGATGGGCGTTCATCGTCGGTCGCGCGGCAAGCGGCGTGCGTCATTTATCCGATGACGCACGCCGGTCACTCATTGCATTGCATTGCATCGCGATGCGCGCATCGTTTCCTTTCTTTCGACATGGGCGGTGTCGTGCGCGCAATGCGTCCGTCGCGCTCGTGGATTTGAAGAACGAGATATCGGGCAAGCCTCGCGCAACGCATGCATCGCCGCATTCCGACGAGGCTCCGTCATTCATCCGTCATTCGCTTCGCAGCGGCTCCAGCAAGGGCTTTTTTTGAGATGCGCGCGCAACGCGCGTGAATAATCCACACAAGCATTGAGCGATCCCTTCGTCTATTCGAGCAGCGTATGGCCCCGTTTTGGCGAATGAAAAAATCTCATTTGCCCGAAGGTTGCCGCGCATGTGTAATTCGAATCGAATTGCACCAAAACGCAAACCGCACAAGCACAAATAAATACACGCTGATCATTCGGGCCGGTTGATCTTGCCTCGCATTGCCGCACCGGATGCGGCGCGTCGCACCGCTGCGCGAGAAACTTCGGCCTGTCCGAACATGGAGATCCGATGAGGGCGGCGATGGGGAATTGGGCAGAGGATCTGCTCGCGGGGCTGGACGGAGCGCGATCCGAGGAAGAGGCGTTTCGAAGCATCGAAATCGCCGCCACGGCCCTCGATTTCGAATACTGCGCGTATGGGCTGCGCGTGCCGTGGCCGGTGTCCAGGCCGCGAATCGAGACGCGCAGCAATTTTCCCGAGCAATGGAAGCGCCGCTATGCGGAGGCGGGCTTTCTCGATGTCGATCCGATCCTTGCGCACGGGCGCCGGTCGCAGCAGCCGATCGTCCTGAACGAGACGCTGTTTGCGTCCGCGCATCAAATGTGGGTCGAGGCGCAGTCGTTCGGGCTGAAGTTCGGCTGGGCGCAGTCGAACTTCGACGCGTATGGCGGCATGGGCATGCTCGCGCTCGTGCGCACGCGCGAGCCGGTGACGGAGGCGGAGCTCGATGCGAAGGAATACCGGATGCGCTGGCTCGTGCGCACCGCGCACGCCGCGCTCGGCCACCTGATGCTGCCGAAGCTGATGGCCGATCCGGAGCGCGGGCTGACCGAGCGCGAGGTCGAGGTGCTCAAGTGGGCGGCGGACGGCAAGACGTCGGGCGAAATCTCGAAGATTCTCGCGATCTCCGTCGATACGGTGAACTTCCACGTAAAGAACGCGATCCTGAAGCTCAGGACCGCGAACAAGACGGCCGCCGTCGTGCGCGCGGCGATGCTCGGGTTGCTGAGCTGAACCCGGCTCGGCCGAACCGGGCTCGGCGGCTCGGGCGGGTGACGCCGGGGGCCGGATTCTTCGAGTCGCGCGGCGGCACATGAGGGCGGCGAGAAGCGGGGGCGTCGAGAAGCAAGGGGGCAGCCGCATCGCCGGCCGATTTCCGTTGCGGCGAGTGGGCGGCGGTTGGCGCAATGCGGGCGCGCCGGCGTCGACGCGCGCATGATGGACTACCGCGAACGCTTAGCCGGAACGTCGCGAATCGCCGTGGCGCGGCGCTACATTTTCACTTGCTCGCGCATCGCGGCGTCGGTCCTCGCATTCGCCTGACGGGCATCGATGCGACGACGTCGTTTCGCGCGCCGTCGCGCCGTCTTCATCGCCGTTTCCCCGGAGAGCGTGCGCCGACGGATCGATGCGCCGCCGCGGCGCGGAATCGGGCGCGATTCCGGCGATCATCTTCGATGCAAGCTAAGTGTTGAACGGCGAGCCGGCGCGTTCGCACGGCGTCGCCGTCGCTTGTGCTCGACCGGGGCAGGATGCACCGCTTCATGGCGTGTCGTGTCACGTCACGTCACGTCGAGTTGCGTTGCATCGCGCCGCACTTCGCGTGTGGGCCGCTCGCCATCATTTTCCGGCGCGGCGTGTGTCCGCTGCCGCTTTTTCGTAAATCGAGTAACGTATCGTTGCTGTTTCGCCGTGTCATTCGGCCGCGCGCGTGTCGCCCGCACGCCGCGCCGATGTGAATCGGACGGCGTATCCGTGCGATGTTCGCGCGGCCGCATGCGAGGCGGCGAAACGCGGAACCTGAGTAGAAGCTGAGCGGAACCCGAGCAGACGGCGGCGCACGCGCCGCGCCGACGCGCGCCGATCCTGCGCGACGTCGTCGCGCCGCCGCCCGATTTCGGCGAGCGATCTCCCGGACGTTCGTCCGCCGACCCTGCGAAAGCCGAGAAAAAATGGCCGCCGCAGGCGAGCTTCGCGCCGCGGCGGCGCACGGTTCCGAATCGACGAAAACGACCATGACAGGAGACGACATGCCGGACCAGCAGCGGCCCGACGCCATTCCGCCTGAACCCTTCGTCGCGCCGGCCGCCGACGGCTTCCTCGTGCGCGGCTTTGCGTGGCGGCACCGTGGCCCCGCAGCCGGCCGGCCGGTGACGGTCGTCAATTGCGCGACCTCGGTGCGCTGCCGCTATTACTTCCGCTTTGCCGCGTATCTGTTCAGCCACGGCAGCGACGTGCTCGTCTACGACTATCGCGGCATCGGCGAGTCGCGGCCCGCGTCGCTCGCCGGCTTTCGTGCGACCTGGCTCGACTGGGGGCGTCTCGATTGCGACGCGGTCCTGCAATACGCGTCGCGCGCGTTTGGGGGCCAGCCGGTCGACGTCGTCGCGCACAGCGTCGGCGGTGTCACGCTCGGGCTCGCCAATTCGAATGCGCTCGTGCGCCGCGTGCTCACGGTCGGCTCGCAATATGCGTACTGGCGTGATTACGCGGGCTCGCATCGGCTGCGGATGCTGATCAAATGGCATGTCGCGATGCCGATTCTCGCGCGCCTGTTCGGCTACGTTCCCGCGAAGCGGCTCGGCTGGATGGAGGACACGCCGCGCGGCGTCGCGCTGTCGTGGAGCCGCAGCCGGCCGCGCTTCGAGGACGCGTTCGCGCGCGCGCCGATCGCGGAGACGGCCGACGCGCGGCGCGATCTCGTCGAGCGTTTCGCGCGGCTGACCGCGCCGACGCTCGCCATCGGCCTGTCGGACGACGAGTTCGGCAGCGTCGAGGCGGTCGAGCGCCTGCTCGGCTATTACGCGCACAGCGCGGTCACGCATCTGCGGATCGCGCCCGAGCAGATCGGCGCGGCGTCGGTCGGGCATTTCGCGTTCTTCCACAGCCGCTTCGAAAAGACGCTCTGGCCGATCGCGCTCGGCTGGCTCCAGACGGGCGAACTCGCGCCCGATACGCCGGGCGACGTCTATCGGCAACCGTCCGCGCCCGAGCGCGGCCGCGCGGCGCGCGACGAGGACAAGGGCAAGGACGAGGACGAGGACGTGAAGGGCGGGCGGACGGCCACCGGCTGAGCGGCGCGCGCCGGCTGCGGCCGGCGCGGCTCGGCGCACGAAGATCCGTTACCATCGAACGCTTTCCATTGTCTGCACGACGTGCCCCGCCGCCGATGCGCCAGCCGACCGACGCCGCCTTGCCTTTCACGCTCGACGACGCCTGCCGCGCCGTCGAGCTGTCGCCGCCCGCGGCGGCGCAACGCGCCGGCGTGCGGCTCGTGCGGCTCGACTTCGATTTCGATGCGCCGCGCGGCGCGCGCGCGATGGATTGGCTGAGCGACGACGAGCGCGAGCGCGCCAGCCGCTTCGTTCGCGCGGACGACGCGCTGCGCAGCGCGTCGACGCGCGCCGCGTTGCGCGGCGTGATCGGCGCGGCGCTCGGCGTGCCGCCCGCCGAGTTGCGGATCGTCGCCGATGCATGGGGACGGCCGCGGCTCGCGCCGGCGCACGCGGCGCTCGCGCCGACGCTCGACTTCAACGTGTCGCATTCCGGCGCGCATGCGCTGATCGCGTGGAGCCGCGCCGCGCGCGTCGGCGTCGACATCGAGGCGGGGCGGGCGGGCGTCGACTGGAGCTCGCTCGGCCGCGCGGTGTTCGCGCCCGCGGACGCGGCGGCGATCGCCATGTTGCCCGCTGGCGAGCGCGAAGCGGCGTTCTATCGCGTGTGGGCGGCGAAGGAGGCGTTCCTGAAAGCGCTCGGCACGGGGATCGGCGGCGGCCTGACCGCGTTTTCGGTGCTCGGCGGCGCGTTGCCGCCGGCGGGCGGGAACGGCGGCGCGCCCGTCGTCGGCATCGTCGAGCCGAACTCGCCCGCGAGCGGCGTGGCGGCGTTCGAGGCGGCATGGCTCGACGCGCCCGCGGGCTATGCCGCGTGCGTCGCCTGGCGGCGTGCGGGCGGCGGCACGTTTTAGCGGCGGGCGAGCCGTTTCGAGGCGGCGCGTCAGTCACGCCGCGCGGCGCTTCGTTTCGTTTCGTTCGAGGCGTTCGGAACGAACGGCCGCCGGCGCTCGAGCGTCCGTGCATCGACGCGATCGGTTGATCGTCTTGCCGCCTGATCGACTCATCTCGTCGGCGCTTCATGGCCTCATCGCTGCTCCGCGCCCGCCGATTCCCCCTTGAGGCTTCACATGTCCGTCGCAGCGGCGGCAATGCGGGTTTCGGCGGCTGCGCGCGATCGTCGCCAGCGGAGCCGATCTCCGCGCGGTTGGGCGCGGGCGTCGCGCGAACGTGCGTCGCCCACGCCCGGCCACCGGAGCGATCGCAACGCCGGACGATCGGAAGCCGACGGAAATCGAGATCCATCCGAGGAGTCGGGGCCGCCAAATCCGGGAGGCGATGATTCGGGATCGGAACTTGGCGAAACGCCTTCGAAATCCTGCTTCGCGTGGCGAAAGGCGCGGCGCGCGACGCCATCGTCGTTCGAGCGCGCGCCCAAAGCGCGAAGCGCTGCGAAATCCGGCCGGCCACTTCCATTGTCGCGCTCGTCGACCCGCCCGGGCGGCCTCCGCCGCTGCGCCCCGATCCGGCTTCGCCCGCCCGCCGGACTAGGGGAAACTCCTAGCCCGGATTTTTGAAAAACAAGTTGTCTATACAACATCGAGTCACTACACTCAGCTCATCCCGAAACTTGTATAGACAGGACCCCTTCATGATCACGCTGACCCCAGGCCGCCTGACTCTCCCGCAACTGCGCCGGATCGCCCGCGAGAACGTGCAGATCACGCTCGATCCCGCGAGTTTCGCCGCGATCGACCGGGGCGCGCAAGCCGTCGCCGACATCGCCGCGAAGGGCGAGCCGGCCTACGGCATCAATACGGGCTTCGGACGCCTCGCGAGCACGCACATCCCGCACGATCAGCTCGAGCTGCTGCAGAGGAATCTGGTGCTCTCGCATGCGGTCGGCGTCGGTGAGCCGATGTCGCGTCCCGTCGTGCGCCTCCTGATGGCGCTCAAGCTGTCGAGCCTCGGCCGCGGTCACTCGGGCATTCGCCGCGTCGTGATGGACGCGCTCGTCAAGCTGTTCAACGCCGACGTGCTGCCGCTCATCCCGGTCAAGGGCTCGGTCGGCGCGTCGGGCGATCTCTCGCCGCTCGCGCACATGTCGGCGGCGCTGCTCGGCATCGGCGAAGTGTTCATCCGCGGCGAGCGCGCGAGCGCCGTCGACGGGCTGCGCGTCGCGGGCCTCGCGCCGCTCACGCTCGAAGCGAAGGAGGGCCTCGCGCTGCTGAACGGCACGCAGGCGTCCACCGCGCTCGCGCTCGACAACCTGTTCGCGATCGAAGACCTGTACCGCACGGCGCTCGTGTCGGGCGCGCTGTCGGTCGACGCGGCGGCGGGCTCGGTGAAGCCGTTCGACGCGCGCATTCACGAGCTGCGCGGCCATCGCGGCCAGGTCGACGCGGCGGCCGCGTACCGGTCGCTGCTCGACGGCTCGGCGATCAACGTGTCGCACCGCGACTGCGGCAAGGTGCAGGACCCGTACAGCCTGCGCTGCCAGCCGCAGGTGATGGGCGCGTGCCTCGACCAGATTCGCCACGCGGCCGGCGTGCTGCTCATCGAAGCGAACGCGGTGTCGGACAACCCGCTGATCTTCCCGGATACGGGCGAAGTGCTGTCGGGCGGCAACTTCCACGCGGAGCCCGTCGCGTTCGCGGCCGACAACCTCGCGATCGCCGCGGCCGAGATCGGCGCGCTCGCCGAGCGCCGCATCGCGCTGCTCATCGACGCGACGCTCTCCGGCCTGCCGCCTTTCCTCGTGAAGGACGGCGGCGTGAACTCGGGCTTCATGATCGCGCACGTGACGGCCGCCGCGCTCGCGTCGGAGAACAAGACGCTCGCGCATCCGGCATCGGTCGATTCGCTGCCGACTTCGGCGAACCAGGAGGACCACGTGTCGATGGCGACGTTCGCCGCGCGCAAGCTCGCGGACATCGCGGAGAACGTCGCGAACATCCTCGCGATCGAGCTGCTCGCCGCCGCGCAGGGCGTCGATCTGCGCGCGCCGCACGAAACGAGCCCGGCGCTGCAGCACGCGATGAAGACGATCCGCGCGGACGTCGCGCACTACGATCTCGACCATTACTTCGCGCCGGACATCGCGGTGGTCGCGCAGCGCGTGCGCGAGCGCGCGTTCGCGACGCTGAGCCCGCTCGCGTTCGAATCGGAACAATAAGACGATGAGCACGCCCGCCTATCAGGAAATCAAGGACTTCATCCTCGATCGCATTCACGCCGGCGAATGGGCGGAAGGCGATCAGGTGCCGTCCGAGAACGAGCTCGCGCGCGAGTTCAAGGTTGCGCGAATGACGGTCAACCGCGCGCTGCGCGAGCTCACGGCCGAGCAGGTGCTCACGCGCATCCAGGGGGCGGGCACCTTCGTCGCGCGGCCGAAGTACGAGTCGACGCTCGTCGCGATCCGCAGCATCTCCGACGAAATCGCCGCGCGCGGCCACCGGCACCATGCGCGCGTGCTCGATCTCGTCACGATGAAGGCCGACGACGCGCTCGCCGACGAAATGCAGGTGCCGCTCAACACGAAGCTTTTCCGCTCGGTGATGCTGCATTACGAGAACGACGAGCCGGTGCAGCTCGAAGAGCGTTGGGTCAATCCGGCCGTCGCCGCGGATTACGCGGAGCAGGATTTCTCGGCGATCACGCCGAACCAGTACCTGATGCGCGTCGCGCCGCTGCAGCGCGTCGAGTACCGGATCGAGGCGGCGATGCCCGATCGCGTGATGCGCGAGGAGCTCGGGATGAGCGAGACCGAGCCGTGCCTCGTGCTGCATCGGCGCACGTGGTCGCAAGGCGTCGTCGCGTCGGTCGTGAACCTCTGGCATCCGGGCAGCCGCTATCGCTTCACCGGCCATTTCTGAACGCTTAACGAAACTCACTTTCCTTTCCGGGAGCAGTCGTCATGAACCACCCGAAACACATCGATCCGCGTCTCGATCCGACCCGCGTGATCCGTGCGCCGCGCGGCAGCGAGAAGGTTTGCAAGAACTGGCTCGCCGAAGCCGCGTACCGGATGATCCAGAACAACCTCGATCCGGAGGTCGCCGAGCATCCGCACGCGCTCGTCGTGTACGGCGGCATCGGCCGCGCGGCGCGCAACTGGGATTGCTACGATCAGATCCTCGCGTCGCTTGCGGACCTGAATGACGACGAGACGCTGCTCGTGCAGTCGGGCAAGCCGGTCGGCGTGTTCCGCACGCACGAGAACGCGCCGCGCGTGCTGATCGCGAATTCGAACCTCGTGCCGCACTGGGCGACGTGGGATCACTTCAACGAGCTCGACCGCAAGGGCCTGATGATGTACGGCCAGATGACGGCGGGCAGCTGGATCTACATCGGCAGCCAGGGCATCGTGCAGGGCACGTACGAGACGTTCTTCGCGGTCGCGAACCAGCACTTCAACGGCGATCCCAAGGGCCGCTGGGTCCTGACGGGCGGCCTGGGCGGCATGGGCGGCGCGCAGCCGCTCGCCGCGACGATGGCGGGCTTCTCGATGATCGCGGTCGAATGCGACGAATCGCGAATCGACTTTCGCCTGAAGACGCGCTACGTCGACAAGAAGGCGAAGACGCTCGACGAAGCGCTCGCGATGATCGACGAGGCGAAGCGCGCGGGCAAGCCGGTATCGGTGGGCCTGCTCGGCAACGCGGCCGACGTGTTCTCGGAGATGGTCGCGCGCGGCATCACGCCGGACTGCGTGACCGACCAGACGAGCGCGCACGATCCGATCAACGGCTATCTGCCGCAGGGCTGGAGCGTCGAGCAGTGGCGCGAAGCGCAGAAGGTCGATCCGCAGAGCATCGTGCGCGCGGCGAAGCAGTCGATGGCCGCGCAGGTGCGCGCGATGCTCGCGCTGCAGGAGCGCGGCGCGGCGACGCTCGACTACGGCAACAACATCCGCCAGATGGCGCTGGAGATGGGCGTCGAGAACGCGTTCGATTTCCCGGGCTTCGTGCCCGCGTACATCCGGCCGCTCTTCTGCGAAGGCAAGGGGCCGTTCCGCTGGGTCGCGCTGTCGGGCGATCCCGAGGACATCTACAAGACCGATGCGAAGGTCAAGGAACTCATTCCCGACGATCCGCACCTGCACAACTGGCTCGACATGGCGCGCGAGCGGATCGCGTTCCAGGGGCTGCCCGCGCGGATCTGCTGGGTCGGCGTGAAGGATCGCTACCGTCTCGGCCAGGCGTTCAACGAGATGGTGAGGACGGGCGAGCTGAAGGCGCCGATCGTGATCGGGCGCGACCACCTCGACACCGGCTCGGTCGCGAGCCCGAACCGCGAGACGGAAGCGATGAAGGACGGCTCGGACGCGGTCAGCGACTGGCCGCTGCTGAACGCGCTGCTGAACACGGCGGGCGGCGCGTCGTGGGTGTCGCTGCATCACGGCGGCGGCGTCGGCATGGGCTTCTCGCAGCATGCGGGCGTCGTGATCGTCGCCGACGGCACCGACGCCGCGCACGAGCGCCTCGGCCGCGTGCTGTTCAACGATCCGGCCACGGGCGTGATGCGCCATGCGGACGCCGGCTACGAGCTCGCGCAGCGCACCGCGACGGAAGCGGGCCTGAAGCTGCCGATGCTCGGCCGCTGATGCGGATGGTGTCGTCTACGATGCAAGCGACGCTGATACGTGCGGACTCGCTCGTCGCGTCGCCGTGGAAGAACGGCGGCGGCGTGACGCGCGAGATCGCCGCGCACCCGTCGGGCGAGCGCGCCGCGGGCGGCGCGTTCGATGCGTTCGCGTGGCGCGTGAGCGTCGCGGACGTCGCGCAGGCGGGGCCGTTCTCGCGCTTCGCCGGCGTCGACCGGACGCTCGTGCTGCTCGCGGGCGCGGGCATGACGCTCGTCGACGCCGACGGCGCGCGGCACGAGCTGCGCGCGCCGCTCGAGCGCGCCGCGTTCGCGGGGGAAGCCGAGCTCGCGGCCGAGCTGCACGACGGCCCGACGCGCGACTTCAACCTGATGACGCGGCGCGACGCCGCGCGCGGCCGCGTCGACGTCTGGCACGCCGGCGCGGCGCATGCGCTGCATGCGGACACCGTGCTGCTGTTCTGCGCGAGCGGCGCGAGCGTCGTCGATCTCGGCGACGGCGCGCCGATCGCGCTGCGCCCGTTCGACACGCTGCGCATCGACGATCCCGCGAACGGCGAGCTGCGATGCGCGATTCGCGGCGGCGGCGCGTTGCTCGCGGTCGGCGTGACGCTTCTTCACGACAAGGCTTGAGCGGATGAAATCGATTCTCTGGCACAACTTGAAGCTGTGCGCGCACGGCGACCCGAACGACACGATCGCGGACGCCGCGATCGCGGTGAACGGCGACGGCACGGTCGCATGGATCGGGCGCGCGAGCGACGTGCCGGCCGGCTACGTGCACTGGCCGCGCGAGGACTTGCGCAGCGCGTGGGTGACGCCCGGCCTCGTCGATTGCCACACGCATCTCGTCTACGGCGGCCAGCGCGCGGACGAGTTCGCGCAGCGCCTCGCGGGCGCGAGCTACGAAGAAATCGCGCGGCGCGGCGGCGGGATCGTGTCGACGGTGCGCGCGACGCGCGAAGCGGGCGAGGCGACGCTCTTCGAGCAGGCGGCCGCGCGGCTGCGGCCGCTGCTCGCGGAAGGCGTTACCGCGATCGAGATCAAGTCCGGCTACGGGCTCGAGTTCGCGAGCGAGCGCCGAATGCTGCGCGTCGCGCGGCAGCTCGGCGAGCGCTTCCCGGTGAGCGTCTACACGACCTTCCTCGGCGCGCACGCGCTGCCGCCCGAGTACACCGGCCGCGCCGACGAATACATCGACGAGGTCTGCGAGCGGATGCTGCCCGAGCTCGCCGACGAGGGGCTCGTCGACGCGGTCGACGTGTTCTGCGAGCGGATCGGCTTCACGCTCGCGCAGAGCGAGCGGGTGTTCGAAGCGGCCGCGCGGCGCGGGCTGCCCGTCAAGATGCACGCGGAGCAACTGTCGAACGGCGGCGGCACCGCGCTCGCCGCACGCTATCGCGCGCTGTCCGCGGATCATCTCGAATATCTGGACGAGGCGGGCGTCGCGGCGATGCGCGCATCCGGCACGACCGCCGTGCTGCTGCCGGGCGCCTATTACTTCATTCGCGAGACGAAACTGCCGCCGATCGATCTGCTGCGCCGCCACGGCGTGCCGATCGCGCTCGCGACCGATCACAACCCGGGCACGTCGCCGCTCACGTCGCTGCTGCTCACGGTGAACATGGGCTGCACGCTCTTCAAGCTGACAGTGCAAGAGGCGCTGCTCGGCGTCACGCGCCACGCGGCGTCGGCGCTCGGCGCAGGCGATCTGCACGGCTCGCTCGCGCCCGGGCGGCAGGCGGATTTCGCGGTGTGGTCGGTGTCGACGCTCGCGGAGCTCGCGTACTGGTTCGGCCGGCCGTTGTGCGAGCGTGTCGTGAAGGGCGGGGTGACGGTGTTCGCGCGCGATGCGCGCTGACGGAAGACAGGCATGACGATGACCGATTCGATGTTGTTTGCCGAGCACGCATACCTGCCCGGCGGCTGGCAGCGCGACGTGCTGCTGCGCTGGGACGCGACGGGCGCGCTCGTCGACGTGAGCGCGAACGCGCCGGCGCCCGCGGGCGTCGCGCACGCGAACGGGCCGCTCTTGCCCGGCATGCCGAACCTGCATTCGCACGCGTTCCAGCGCGCGATGGCGGGGCTCACCGAATATCGCGCGAATCCGTCCGACACGTTCTGGAGCTGGCGCGACCTGATGTACCGCTTCGCGCTGAAGATCACGCCCGACGCGCTCGCTGCGGTCGCGCGCTGGCTCTATGTCGAGATGCTGAAGAGCGGCTATACGTCGGTGTGCGAGTTTCATTACGTTCACCATGCGCCGGACGGCGCGCGCTATCCGCGGCTCGCGGAGCTGGCGGCGCGCGTCGTCGGCGCGGCGCGGGATGCGGGCATCGGCATCACGATGCTGCCCGTCGCGTACCAGTACAGCGGCTTCGGCGAACGCGCGCCGCGCGACGATCAGCGCCGCTTCATCAACACGCCCGATGCGCTTCTCGCGCTCCTCGATGCGCTGCGCGGCGAGCTGCCCGAGCACGGCGGGCTGCGCTACGGGATCGCGCCGCATTCGCTGCGCGCGGTGTCGGAGGGGGGGCTGCGCGAATTGCTCGGCGCACTGCCGGCCGATGCGCCGGTGCACATCCACATCGCCGAGCAGACCGCGGAAGTCGACGATTGCGTGCGCGCATACGGCGCGCGGCCGGTGCAATGGCTGCTCGATCGCTTCGACGTAAACGCGCGCTGGTGCCTCGTCCATGCGACGCATCTCGACGCGGTGGAGACGCGTGCGCTCGCGCGCAGCGGCGCGATCGCGGGCCTGTGTCCGACGACCGAGGCCAACCTCGGCGACGGCATCTTTCCGGCGCTCGACTATCTCGCGGCGGGCGGCGCGATCGGCATCGGTTCGGACAGCCACGCGAGCGTCGACTGGCGCGCCGAGCTGCGGCTCTTCGAATACGGGCAGCGTCTCGTGCGGCGCGAGCGCAACGTGCTCGCCGATTCGGCGCATACTCACGTGGCTGACCGTCTGTTCGCGGCGTCGCTCGCGGGCGGCGCGCGCGCGGCCGGCCGGCCGGTCGGCGCGCTCGAGGCGGGCCGGCGCGCCGACTGGATCGTGCTCGATCCCACGCATCCGTCGATCGCCGAGCATGGCAGCGACACGTGGCTGTCGGGTGCGGTGTTCGCCGAGCACGGCGACACGCCGGTGCTCGACGTGTATGTCGGCGGCGAGCAGGTGGTGAGTGCGCGCCGTCATCGTGACGAGGCATCCGCGTACGCCGGGTATCGCGCGGCGCTCGCGCAACTGCTGCGCTGAAGCGCGACCGGCTTGCGCAAGCGACGGATGATACGAAGATGCGCCGGCGCGGCCGCCGCGCGATGCGGTCAGCATGCCTGCGGCATCCGGCATCCGGCATCCGGCATCCGGCATCCGGCATCCGGCATCCGGCGCGAGGGCGGGGTGCCGCGCGCGCCGCAATGAAAATCATGCAAGCCGAGCGCTTCGCGCGCGCAGCGGCGCAGCCGGCCGCCACGTGCGAGCCGCGCGGCGCGCGGCGGGGAGCGCGCCGCACGAAGCGCGGCATCATCAACGAGGTCGAACGATCATGAACACCGCATCGTATCCGCCGGTATTCACGCTGCATCGCGGCACGCTGCCGCTGCTCGTGTCGATACCGCACGCGGGCACCCGCATTCCCGACGAAATCGCCGAGACGATGACGCCCGTCGCGCGCCACGTCGACGATTGCGACTGGCATCTCGAGCGTCTGTACGATTTCGCGAAGACGCTCGGCGCGTCGGTGATCGTGCCGTTGCACGCGCGCTATGTCGTCGATCTGAACCGTCCGCCCGACGACGCGAATCTCTATCCGGGCCAGGATACGACGGGCCTCGTGCCCGTCGATACGTTCGACAAGTCGCCGCTCTACGCGGAAGGCGACGAGCCGACCGTCACCGAGATCGCGCGCCGTCGCGAGCGCTACTGGAGGCCGTATCACGATGCGCTCGCAGGCGAGCTCGAGCGCCTGAAGGGCGCGCACGGCCGCGTGCTGCTGTGGGAAGCGCATTCGATCCGCTCGCAGGTGCCGCGCTTTTTCGAAGGCCGGCTGCCGGACTTCAACTTCGGCACGTCGAACGGCGCGAGCGCGGCGCCGGGTCTCGCCGACAAGCTGGCCGCGCTCGTCGACAAGCACGGCGGCTACACGTCGATCGCGAACGGGCGCTTCAAGGGCGGCTACATCACGCGTCACTACGGCGCGCCGGAGCACGGCGTGCAGGCGGTGCAGCTCGAGCTCGTGCAAGCGACCTACATGGACGAAACGCGGCCTTATTCGTACGACGAAGCAAAGGCGCGGCGGATCGTGCCGCTGCTCGAGGCGCTCGCGAGGGCCGCACTCGAGCATCGCTGACCTCGTTGTAGGGCAGCCTCCATTCGCGGCGCTTCGCGCTGGGCGATGCGCCGCGGATTGCGTCGCGCATTCGTTTGCGATGCGAAACGAATGCGGGTTTCGCTCGTGGTTCGCTCGTTCGCCGCGCGAAGCGAGCATGGGAGGCGGGAATCGTTCGGATACCGATCCGACTACGAGCCGACGCCGCGCAATGCGCGCGTCCATCGACGGTTATCGTCGAATATTTTAAGCAATACATCCGCCGTGAATTAAGGGAAAACCCTAGATCCGTATTTTTGAAACGGAATTGACGGCATTTCCAGATACGATAAGCTGATTGTCAGCTAGCCGTCACATCGATCACGGTGGCGTTTTCCCGCGCCGCCGCCACTCGCGAACGGGCTGCTGCGACGTTCGCGACGATCGACCGGCTGGCCGGGCGGCGGCGCATGCCGAGTCGCATCGCCGCTTGCCGCGTTCAATACTTTAAACAGTCAGTCGAGTGTAATCGTGAGAGTCCAAGGCCCCTTGGTCAGGCGGGATCGAAGTCGGCGCGCGAGCCTTCCGCACGCCGTCGACGCCGCCGACGTTGGCTGCGGCAAGTATCTCGCTAGCCCAAGCCTGTCCATCTTCGCCACCGTGTCCCGGCGCTCCGTGCGCCGTCACAACGCGGTCGCCGCGCGCGCCTACACGGCGGTTCACGACGACGGCGTCGCATCGCTGTTGCCCTAGCGCCTCTTCTCGTCGCTCCTCGTCGCTCGCCGGTTCGTCGTCGCTGCGCATTGCCGTCGCGTTGCCGAGCCGCATGCGAACGGGCGGCGCGCGCATCGCATCGCGCGCGGGCCGCGCGTTGCGTGACCGCGCCGCGCGCGAATCCGTCGAGCCCACGCCACGCACGCCGCCGCGCATCGGGCGCGCGCGTACGTGCATGCATGCCGCTGTGCGCGGCGTCGTTTCCGTTTTTCTCGACGAACGCGATGCGTCGCGCGTGCTGCGCGCGCGTTTGTCGCGCCTGTCGAATCGGAGGAAGCGCGATGGATGAACATTTCGTCGCCGGGCGGCGGCCCGTCGTCGGCGTTTGCGCGGATCGCAAGACGGTCGGCCTGCATGTCGCGCATGTCGCCGGCGAGAAATACCTGAGCGCCGTCGTCGCCGGCGCGGACGCGCTCGCGATCGTGCTGCCCGCGCTCGGCGCGCGGCAGCGCGCGGACGAACTGCTCGCGCTCATCGACGGCTTGCTGCTGACGGGCAGCTATTCGAACGTCGAGCCCGAGCGCTACGGCGGCCCGGCGAGCGCGCCCGGCACGCTGCACGACGCGGCGCGCGACGCGACGACGCTGCCGCTCGTGCGCGCGGCGATCGACGCCGGCGTGCCGGTGCTCGCGATCTGCCGCGGCATGCAGGAGTTGAACGTCGCGTACGGCGGCACGCTGCACCAGGCCGTGCACGCGCAAAGCGGCCGCGCCGATCATCGCGAGAACCTGTCCGCTCCGGTCGACGTGCAATACGGCTCCGCGCATCCGGTCCGGCTCGAGCCGGGCGGATTGCTGCATCGGCTTGCGCACGGCGCGGAAAGCGTCGACGTCAACTCGCTGCACGCGCAGGGGATCGAGCGGCTCGGCGGCGGGCTGACCGTCGAAGCGCGCGCGCCCGACGGGCTCGTCGAGGCGATCGGCGTGCGCGACGCGCGCGCGTTCGCGCTCGGCGTGCAGTGGCATCCGGAATGGCGGTTCGACGGCAATCCGCTGTCGCGAGAAATCTTTGCGGCGTTCGGCGCGGCGTGCCGCGCCCGAATGCGCAGGACGGCCGAACGCGCGACGCGCGCGTGAAGGCCGTCGACGCTTATCGAAGAGAGGCTCACATGCAAGACATCGATGATTTTTTGAGGCAACACCGGATCACCGAAGTGGAAGCGATCATTCCCGACATGGCGGGGATCGCGCGCGGCAAGATCATCCCGCGCAACAAGTTCGAAACGGGCGAATCGATGCGGCTGCCGCAAGCGGTGATGGTGCAGACCGTTACCGGCGACTACCCGGAAGACGGCACGCTCACCGGCGTGACCGATCCCGACATGGTGTGCGTGCCCGACGCGTCGACGATCTGCCTGATTCCGTGGGCGGTCGATCCGACCGCGCAGGTGATTCACGATTGCGTGCATTTCGACGGCTCGCCCGTCGAGATCTCGCCGCGCTACGTGTTGCGGCGCGTGCTCGACCTGTATCGCGCGAAGGGATGGAAGCCCGTCGTCGCGCCGGAGCTCGAGTTCTATCTCGTCGACATGAACAAGGACCCGGATCTGCCGCTGCGTCCGCCCGTCGGACGCACGGGGCGCGCGGAGACGGGGCGGCAGTCGTATTCGATCGAAGCGGTCAACGAGTTCGATCCGCTCTTCGAGGACATCTACGAATACTGCGAGCTGCAGGGGCTCGACATCGACACGCTGATTCACGAAGTCGGCGCCGCGCAGATGGAGATCAACTTCCTGCACGGCGATGCGCTGTCGCTCGCCGACCAGGTGTTCCTGTTCAAGCGCACGGTGCGCGAAGCGGCGCTGCGCCACAACATGTACGCGACGTTCATGGCGAAGCCGATGGAGAACGAGCCGGGCTCGGCGATGCACATCCATCAGAGCGTCGTCGACCTCGAGACGGGCCGCAATCTCTTCATCGGCGCGGGCGGCGAAGTGATGCCGATGTTTCGCGCGTACCTTGCCGGGCTGCAGAAGTACACGCCCGCGCTGATGCCGATCTTCGCGCCGTACATCAACTCGTATCGCCGGCTGTCGCG
>NZ_LOYJ01000122.1:0-5732 GCF_001526245.1 Burkholderia sp. MSMB1498 | reverse complement strand
GCCCCGCGCTGCTGATGCTCGGCCTCGCGACGACGCCCGCCGCGACAAGCGCGCTGCTGCTGAATCTCGAAGGCGTGTTCACCGCGGTCATTGCGTGGGTCGTGTTCCGCGAGAACGTCGACGCACCGATCTTCGCCGGCATGGTCGCGATCGTCTCGGGCGGCGCGCTGCTGTCGTGGCATCCGGGCGCGGCGGGCGTGCCGCTCGGCGCGCTGCTCGTCGCGGCCGCCTGCGCGTGCTGGGCGATCGACAACAACCTGACGCGCAAGGTTTCGACCAACGACGCCGCGACGATCGCGTGCATCAAGGGCCTCGTCGCGGGCCCGGTCAATCTCGGCATTGCGCTCGCGCTCGGCGCGAAACTGCCCGCCGCCGCGTCGACGGCCGCCGCGATGCTCACGGGCTTCGCCGGCTACGGCGTGAGCCTCGTGCTGTTCGTCGTCGCGCTGCGCAACCTTGGCACCGCGCGGACCGGCGCGTATTTTTCGGTCGCGCCGCTGTTCGGCGTCGGACTGTCCCTCGCGCTGTGGCCCGAGTGGCCGCCGCTGTCGTTCTGGGCGGCCGCGGCGCTGATGGCGATCGGCATCTGGCTGCATCTGCGCGAGCGGCACGAGCACGCGCACACGCACGACGCGCTCGAGCACAGCCACCGGCATCGCCACGACGAGCATCATCAGCACACGCACGATTTCGACTGGGACGGCGCGGAGCCGCACACGCATCCGCATCGGCATGCGCCGATCACGCATACGCACGCGCACTTTCCGGACATTCATCACCGGCATTCGCACTGACGGCGAGCGTCGGAATGCAGCCGGCATTGCAACTCGGCGAGTTGAACTCGAAGCCTTGCGGTTGGGGCTTGGGGAACTTTGGGCCGTCGGCGTCAAACTTCGAGTCGTGAGCTTCGAGTCGTGAGCTTCGAGTCGTGAGCTTCGAGGCGTGAGCTTCGAGGCGTGAGCTTCGAGGCGTGAGCTTCGAGTCGTGAGCTTCGAGTCGTGAGCTTCGAGTCGTGAGCTTCGAGTCGTGAGCTTCGAGTCGTGAGCTTCGAGGCGTGAGCTTCGAGGCGTGAGCGGCGAAGCGAGCTTTGAGCTTCGACCTGCAAGCCGCGAAGTACGACGCGTGAAACACGAGCTTCAGACTCGCGGCTCGTGACTTCCGCTTGGCGTCAGCCCAGATTGCGCCGGTCTCGCTCGACTTGGCTGCGGCGTCGGCGTCGACTTCGGCAAACGATGCGTCCACCGTCGAATCGAATCGACGCTCGCACGCCGCCGTCACGCCATCAAGACCACACCCCCGAAGCCGCCCCGACGATTCCCGCGACGCTCACCGCCGCCGCCACCGCCGACACGATCCACAGATAGGCGCCGCGCGGCCGCTGCGCCGGCGGCAGCGCGATTGCCGCGAGCGCGACGAGCAACCCCGCGACGAGCGGCAGCATCACCGCGTTGACCACCTGCGCCGCGACGTTCAGCGACACCAGATCGGGCGCGACCCACACGATCGCCGCGCAGCCCGCGACCGCCGCGACATAGATTCCGTAGAACCAGGGCGCGCGCGTCGGCCGGTCGTCGAGCGAGCGCTCGTAGCCGGCCACCTCGCCGAGCCCCCACGCGAGCGACAGCGAGCAGACGATCGCCGCGACCATCGACGCGCCCAGCACGCCCGCGCCGAACAGCACGCGCGCCGCGTGCGGACCGACCACCGTTTCGAGCGCCGCGCTGATCTCGCCGACGCTGCCGAGCGTGCGCGACGCACCGTCGCCGGCGAGCGTCGCCGCGGCCGCGACGAGCACCGCGCCCGTCAGCAACTGCGTGAGCACCGCGCCCACGGCCGTCTCGGCGCGCGCCGCGCGATGGTCGTCCGGCCCGAGCCGTTTGTCGGCGACGGCCGCCTGCTGATAGAACACCATCCACGGGTTGAAGGTCGCGCCGATCAGCGCGGCCGCGAGATAGCCGAACGGCGCGCCGGCGGCCGGCCGCGCGGCCGCCGACAGCAGCCCCCGCCATTGCGGATGCGCCTTCCACGCGACGACGAAGAACGTCAGCTCGAACGCGCCGATCACGATCGCCGCCTTGTCGACGCGCTTGTGCGAGCCCGTCATCACGATCGCGATCAGCAGCGCGACGGCGGCCGGCAGGCTGACCGAGCGCGGCACGCCGAACATCTCGCCGATGCCGGCGACGCCCGTGAATTCGGTCACGAGCGAACCGAGCACCGCGACGACGAGGCCGGTCGCCGACAGCCACGCCCATCCCGCGCCGAAATGCTCGCGGATCAGTTCGCCGTGGCCGCGTCCCGTGAAGATGCCGAGCCGCACGGTCAGCTCCTGAATCATGTACAGCAGCGGCACGAGGCCGAGCAGCAGCATCAGCGGACCGACGCCCCACTGCACGCCGGCTTGCGCGGCGGTGACGACGTTCCCGGCGTCGCAGTCGGCGAGCATGACGAGAAGCCCCGGCCCCCATAGCGCCGCCCATCGCAGGCGCGCGGGCGGAGTCGATTTCGGCGGAACGGAAGAGCCCGGCATGGTTACTGAAAGGTTGCGTCGGTAGTATGCGGCGGCCGATTGTAGCGCGCCGGGCGCGGCCGGCGCGAGCCGCGGCGAACCGGCGCACGGCGGCACGGCGCATGCCGACCGCGATTGCGCCGCCGCGCCGCTTCCTGCCGCGACGATCACTTCATCCGTGGATTCGATATGGAAACCTATATTCTGCTTGGCATCGGCTTCGGCGCGGGCTTGCTGATCGCGATCTGGGGCATCAGCCAGCTCAAGTGAGCGGCCGCATGCCGAACGACCGTAGCGGCCGCGCGGCAAAACAGCGCGCCGCCGCGCGCGCGTGACCGCGGCAGCGAGCGCGGCGGAAGATTCGCCGCGACCGCGGCGAGACGTGCGCGCTCGCGCGCCGGGCATCGACAAGACCGGAAGCGACGCCTTCCGATGCGCCAGCCCGTCGCGCACGCCATTCCGGGAACGCACGCACGCGTCGGACATGCGCCGATCGCCCGCGGCGGGCCGGAACAGCCGCGCCGTCGCGTCTTCGTCGTCGCCTTCGTTCGTCCGGCTCGATCATCGTGCGCTCGCGGCCGCGCGCGCCCGTTCGTTTGCAACGGGCTCCGCCGCCGCGCCGTAAGCGCCCCCTCCCGCGCGCTGCCCGCCGCCGGCGGCCGACGCGCACGCGCCTCGAACGCCGCGGCGCTCACGCGCGCCTGCTGCGGCAGATCGCGTTACGCACGCGCTTCGAGCAGCCGGCGCGCGGCCCACCGCCCCGTCTCCGCCGCGCCGTCGGTCCACGGCGAGCCCATGTAGTCGCCCGCGAACAGCACGCGCCGGCGCGCGTCCGCGCTCGCGCGGTACGCGGCGATCGCGCGCGCACGGCCGACGGGCGACAACGGCTCCGCCGCGTCCCAGCGCTGCACGTGCGTCGCCACGACCGCGTCGGCAAGCCCCGGCAGCAACGTGCGCGCGTCGTCGAGCGCGACGCGCGCGATCTCGTCGTCCGACGCGTAGCGCAACGCGCTCGCGCATGCATGCCCGAGCATCGCCGACACGACTTCGCCGCCCCCGTCGCCGATCCCGCGCCCGCGCTCGAACGTCAATGCGGCGATGCGGCGCGCATCCGGCGACAGCAGCGCGCCGTACACGCGCCGCAGCCGCGCCGGCGCACGCCAGCCCGGCGCGAGACCGAACGCGACGTGCACGGCACGCGCGTAGCCGGTCGCGAGCAGCACGCGCTCCGCGTCGGTTTGCGCGCGCCAGATGCGGCGCGCGACGGTCGCGGGCGTCGCGACGATCGCGGCGTCGAAGCGCAGCGCGCGATCGCCGACGCGCGCCGTCACGCCGCCCGAGTCCGCCGACAGCGCGTCGACGGGCGCGCCGTAGCGCACGTCGAGCCGGGCCGCGAGCGCGCCGGGCAACGTCTGCCAGCCGCCCGCCACCGCCAGCGCGTGCGCGCCGTCGAAGCCGGTGACGGCGGCGAGCAGCGCGCGCGACGAACCGCGCAGCGACTGGAAATAGAGCCCATGAATCATCGGCGCGAAGATCGCGTCGACGGCCGCGCGCCCGAACGTCTGCTCGGCCCATTGCGCGGCGTCGGCATCGTCGAATTCGGCGAACGCCGCGTAGCGATTCGGATCGAGCGCGCGAATCCTCGCGAGCAGCGCGGCGCGCGCGCGGCCGACGCGCAGGCTGTCGCGCCAGCCGAGCAGGCCGCTCGCGGGAATCGTCCACGGACGGCGCGCATGCACGCGAAAGAGCCGCTCGCCGCGCTCGAACGCCGCCCACGGCGACGTCTTCACGAGCCGCGCCGCGAGCCCCGCCTCGCCGAAGAGCGGCATCAGATGCCGATAGCCGGACGACGGAAACTGCGCGCCGCATTCGATCACGTGACCGTGGAACGGCACGCTGCGAATCCGCCCGCCCGGGCGCTCGGCGGCCTCGACGACGGTGACGTCGCACCCGCCCCGCTTCAATTGCCAGCCGGCGGCCAGCCCGGCGATTCCTGCTCCGACGACGACTACGTGCATGGCGAGGACGACCTCGAGGGTTGAACGAGGCCGTACAATAGCCGCCACGATCGGACCATACAAAGCCTGTACGTTTTCATGGCAAGAACGACAAGAGCGGACTGGATCGCGGCGGGCCTCGCCGCGATCGACGACGAAGGCGCGCAAGGCGTGTCGGCCGACCGGCTCGCGCGCCGCCTGGGCGTCACGCGCGGCGCGTTCTACCATCACTTCGGCAGCCGGAAGGCGTTCGTTCTCGCGCTGCTCGCCGAATGGGAAGCGGCCTACACGACGCAGGCGATCGCGCTGCTGCAAGGCGACGAGCCGCCCGAGACCGCGCTCGACCGCTATCTCGCCGCGGCGTCGCGGATGAACCCGCGCCGCGAGGCGGCGATCCGGACGTGGTCGCTGCACGAGCCGCTCGTCGCCGAATTCCAGCGCCGCGCCGATCGCGCGCGGCTCGCGGCCGCGCATGCGTTCTGCAGGCAGACGCTGCGCAGCGAGTCAGACGCGGCGCTGTTCGCGCAGGTGTCCTACCTGTGCTTCGTCGGCGCGCAGCAAAGCGCGCTGCCGATGGGCCCGGACGATTTCGCGGCGCTGTTCCGCTCGCTGCTCGCGCTCGGCAAGCGGCTGCCGCCGGCGGGCGACGTCGAAGCCGACGGCCACGCCGATCGCGATGCCGATGCCGATGCCGATACCGATGTTGCTCCGGCTCCGGCCCCGCCCGCCGCTCCGTCGCGGCGGGCGAGCAAGCCGGCCGCGCGCCGTTCGCGCGGCGATCGTCAGCCGAGAAACAGCCGATAAGCGGGATGGCCGGTTTCCTCGCGCTGCGGATAGCCAAGCGTCGCGAGGAAGCGGTCAAACGCCGCGTCGTCCGCCCGCGGCACCTGAAGGCCGACGAGGATCGAGCTCGCATCGCCGCCCTGATTGCGGTAGTGGAACAGGCTGATGTTCCAGTCGGGCGCCATCGCGGCGAGGAATTTCATCAGCGCGCCCGGCCGCTCGGGGAATTCGAAGCGGAACAGCCGCTCGTCGCGCGCGAGCGGCGAGCGGCCGCCGACCATGTGCCTCACATGCTGCTTCGCGAGTTCGTCGCCGCTCAGGTCGACAGTGTCGAAGCCGTGCGCGGCGAAGTTGCGCGCGATCTCGTCCGATTCGTCGCGCCGCTTGATCTGCACGCCGACGAAGATGTGCGCCGATTGCGCGTCGGCGATCCGGTAGTTGAA
>NZ_LOYJ01000121.1:0-99281 GCF_001526245.1 Burkholderia sp. MSMB1498 | reverse complement strand
GATGCACCCGATGCACCCGATGCACCCGATGCACCCGATGCACCCGATGCACCCGATGCACCCGATGCACCCGATGCACCCGATGCACCCGATGCACCCGATGCACCCGATGCGCCCGATGCACCCGATGCGCCCGATGCGCCCGATGCGCGGCTCGCGCGCCACACGCGCTTTCCAAACGAACGTTTGACGCCGCCGTTCGCCGCGCCCCGCCCGCGCGATCAGTCTTCGATGCGCAGCCCGACCTTGAGCGTCACCTGCCAGTGAATCACCTGGTCGCCTTCGATGTGCCCGCGCATGTCGGTCACTTCGAACCAGTGCAGATTGCGCACGGTCTTCGCCGCTTTCGAGATCGCGTTGCGGATCGCCTCGTCGCTCGATTGGCGCGACGAGCCGGTGAGTTCGATCAGTTTGTAGACGTGGTCGTTCATGACGTTTCTCCCGTGAGTCGTTCGATGTGCGGCCCGGCACGCGGGGCGCGCGCATTCGGCGTTCCCGCGCATGCCTTCTTGAGTGATAGGTATGATGGGCGGCAACTTCAATCGGTATTCGAACGAGAGGAAAGGGGAAGACGTGGACGTGGGATTTTGCGGACCGGGATTGATGGGCGCGCCGATGATCCGGCATCTGCTGTCGGCGGGCCATCGGGTGCACGTATGGAACCGCACGCGCGCGAAGGCCGACGCGCTCGCCGCGCACGGCGCGCAAGTCGTCGACACGCCGGCCGAGCTTGCCGCGCGCGCGCAGACGGTGATGCTGTGCGTGCTCGACGCGCAGGCAGTCGGGGAAGTCGTGTTCGGCGCATCCGGCGTGCTCGCGGGCGACGCCGCGGCGCGCGGCGTGCGGCGCATCGTGGATCATTCGAGCATTCCGCCCGCGGCGACGCGCGCGTATGCGGCGCGCGCGGCGGCGCTCGGCGCGAGCTGGATCGACGCGCCGGTGTCGGGCGGCGTGCCGGGCGCTCAGGCGGGCACGCTCGCGGTGATGGCGGGCGGCCAGCCGGCGGACGTCGACGCGGTGCGCGAGCTGATCGGCGCATACGCATCGCGCGTCACCCATCTCGGCGAAGCGGGCGCGGGGCAGACGGCGAAGCTGTGCAATCAGGCGATCGTGACGGCGACCGTCACGGCGATCGCGGAGGCGGTGGGGCTCGCGCAGGCGAGCGGCATCGACGCGTCGCGCCTCGCCGAGGCGCTCGCGGGCGGCTGGGCGGATTCGGTGCTGCTGCAAACGTTCGTGCCGCGAATGACGAGCGCGGGCCATCCGCCGATCGGCGCGCTGAAGACGTTCCAGAAGGACGTCGACGCGATCGCCGACGCGGCGCGCGACGCGGGCGCGGTGATGCCCGTCGCGGCGACGGTCCAGCAAGTGTTGCGGCTCGGCGCGGCGATGGGGCTTGCGCAGGCCGATTTCGCGGCGTTCATCGATATCGTGCGGCCGCAGGCGAAACGAGGCGAATAGCGGGGCGAACGCGCGCGGGCGGCAAGGGCGCCGGCGAACATGCGACGCACGCCGCCGCGCGGACCGCGAACCGTTGCGGCCGGATGAAGAAACGGGCCGTTTGAAACGGCCCGTTCTAGGTTGGCGAGGGTTACAGCGAGCGAGGCGTCGTGTCGCCGGCGTTCGGTTGCCCGATTCCGCTTCGCAGCCCGGCTTTCACGCCTGCACCGAATTCGGGCAGGATACGCGCTCGCGCGCGGCTCGCGAACACGAGGAAGCCGAATCCGTTCGCTTCGTACCAGTAGCCGCCGTTCTCGAGCCCGTCGAGCGGCTGCTCGAGCGCGTTGGCGATCGATTCGATGCAGCGCTTGCGCAGCTCGGCGATCGCGGGATACGGCGGCTGCGCGCCGCGCACGCTGCAGAGCAGGACGTCGAGGCCGGGCAGCACGTGCGCGTAGAGCACAGGCTCGTCCTGCGACCTGGCGCGCGCGATCTTCGTATCGAGCTGCGCGAACGGTTTGGCATGGCGCAGCACCGCGAGGAACGATTCCTGGCCGTCTGGTTGCGCGCGTCGGCGTTTTTTCGGGAAGGACATAAACACTCGCCTCAAAAACAATTGCAAGAAATGCGGCATCCTCATGCGACCCACTCCCGGCTATGTGCGCCGCATGTCGATCTTTTATAGCATACGAAAATGCCGGCTTCACGAAGTTCGCCGATGCGTTTTGCCGTGCGTCGACCGAACCGGGTGAGAGCCTACGATCGCCAAAGCCAGCGCTTTTTGCGCCTGCACTGTCGTTGAGTCTCCATGATAGACCCGGTAGCGCCGCGCGTGCGTCAGAACGTCGCAAAAAATGATTCGGGTATTCTCTGCCTCCGCGCGCGACGCACCGCCGAAGACCGTCCGGACGACGAAAAAAAGCCCGCGCGAAGGCGGGCTGCGTTGCGGCTCGCGGCGCGCTCGCTCAGCGCTGCTTCAGCGAATCGCGGATCTCGCGCAGCAGCAGCACGTCTTCGGGCGTCGCGGCGGGCGCGGCTTCTTCGGGCTTGCGCAGCTTGTTGATGAACTTGACCATCAGGAAGATGATGAACGCAAGGATGACGAAGTTGATCAGCACGGTGATGAACGAGCCGTAGCCGAACGCGGCGACGCCCGCCGCCTGCAGATCCTTGAACGAATCCGGATTGCCCCTGAACGACGCCGGAATCTGGCCGAGCAGCACGAACTTGTTCGAGAAATCCAGGCCCCCCGTCAGCACGCCGATCACGGGCATGATGAGGTCCTTCACCACCGAGTCGACGATCTTCGAAAACGCTCCGCCGATGATCACGCCGACGGCGAGATCCATGACGTTGCCCTTGACGGCGAATTCCTTGAATTCCTTGATGATGCTCATGGGCGGCTTGCTCCTGTCGAAAATGGAATAGGGCGTAGCGCAACGATTCGTTACGGCACGTTGATGGCCGTCATCATAACGAACCCGATCCTTTATCGATAGTTCATCTGAGAAATCTTGACAAAGGGGACCGATAAAAAAATGGGCCGTCGCCGGCCCATTTCGTCGTTCTAACGGTGCGTCGTCAACCGTTGTTGCTCCAGTCGTCGCCATTGCTGCCGAGATCGATGCCGCCGCCGTCGGAGCCGCCGCTGTCCCAACTGCCGCCCTGGCCGAAGTCGATGCCCGGATCGGCGGCCGCACGGCGCCGCGCTTCGTCGTCGACGATCACGTCGCGCTCGATCACGCGCTCGCGGCCGTGCGACATCGCCTCGCCGAGCAGCACGCCCGTGAGCAGCCCGCCCATGCCGCCGCCGAAGCCGCCGCCTTGCTGGATCACGACGGGCGGCTGCTGTTGCGGCTGCGGCGGATACGGCGAGTAGGGCGGCTGGCCTTGCGCGCCCGTCAGCCGATCGGCTTCCTGAGCGAACACCGAGCCCGCGCCGCCGGGCGCGCTCGCCGCGGCCGCGTTCGGATCGGGGCGGCCTTCGACGCGCGCCTTCAGGCTCGCGAATTGTTTCTCGAGTTCGTCCGGCCGGTACGGCGGCGCCGGATTCTGGCCGTTCGACAACGTCTCGACGAGCTCGCGCGCCTGCGCTTCGAGCGCTTCGATCTCGCCGTTGAGCGCGGCGGCGCCGGGCGCCGTCGACAGCCGCGCGTCGAGCTTGAGCGGGCGCACGTCGTTGAGCACGTCGGTCGCGCGCTTCAGTTGCGCGCGGCGTTCGTCGTCGGCGCGCTTGTCGTCGGTCGAGCGCGCGCGGCGCAGCGTCCAGCGCAGCACGAGCGCGATCGCGCCGATCACGACTGCGATGCCGATCCACATGCCGGCCGACGGCCCGCGGTGCGCGGGCGCGGCGGGCGCCGCGGCGAATTGCGATTGCGCCTGGGCCTGCGCTTGCGGCGCGACGAGCATGCCGCCCGACGTCGCCGAGCGCGAGGTCTGCGCGGCCGTCCGGCGCGCGTCGGCGCGCACGCGCGCTTCCGTCTGCGCGAAGCGCGACGGATCGGTGAACCGCAACTGCGGATCGAGCGATTTCGCGCGCTCGATCTGCTCGAGCGCCTCGGCGGGGCGGCCTTCGCGGTCGAGCACCTGGCCGTACAGATAGCGGGCGCGCGCGTTGTCCGGATACGCGTCGATCACTTGCGAGAGCTGCGCGTCGGCGCGTTGCCAGTTGCCTTGCGCGATCGATTGCTGGATTTGCTGCAGCGACGGCACCGCCGCGTTGGCGGCGGCCGACACGAGGAGCAGCGACAATCCGACGGCTGCGAGAAGCTTTTTCATGATCGGTTCGGGCGCTCGGCCCGTCTCCTTGCGGATTGTCGCGGCGCGGCGGCGTGCGCGTTCGACGTGCGCCGCCGCCGCGCCGCGAAGCGCCGGCTGGCGTAGCGCCGCCGTTATTGCGCCGGCGTGTTCAGTTGCTTTTTCAGCGCTTCGAGGCGGTCCTCGACGGACGGGCCCTTGTTCAGCGCCGCGAGCTTGTCGTCGAGCGCGCGGCCGCTGTTCGTGTCGGCCGAGTTCAGGCGGGCGTCCGAGCGCGCGTTCGACAGCGTGACCTTGTCCTCGAGCTTCTGGAAATCCTCGGACAGGTTCTTGCCGCCGATCCCGCCGAGCGCGGTGGCCGCGACGTCCTTCGCCTGCGCGATTTCCTGCTTCGCCTGCAGGATGTTCGAGCGCGCGTTCAGTTCGTTGCGGCGCGCGCGCATGTCGGCGATCTGGCCTTTGAGCTTGTCGACCGACGGCTCGAGCGTCTCGAGCTCGCGCGCGAGCGCGTCGCGCTCGGCCTCGGCGTTCGCCTGCGCGGCGAGCGCTTCGCGCGCGAGGCCTTCGTCGCCCGACTGCAGCGCGCGTTTCGCGCCGTCTTCATATTTCTTCGCGCGCTCGTCGGCCGTGTCGCGCTTGCTGCGTTGCGTGGCGACCTGCGCCTCGATCTCGATCAGCGAGTTTTCCGCGCGGCCGATGCTGTCGTCGAGCTCCCGCACGATCTGCCGCGCGTCGCGCGACGGATCTTGCACCGAGTCCGCCGCGTCGTTCAGCAGACCTTTGATCGTGCGCGAAATAGAGTCGAAAAGCGACATGGATTCCTCCGTAAGTAATGAACGATGCGCGCGCCGCGCATCGCGTGCGATGCTTCGCCGTGGCGCGGGCGGTCGGCGTCGGCGGATATTACACCACCGGTTCGCTTAAACACCGCTTAAAACCGCGTGACCGCGGGCTCGCACGGGCGGCGCGCATGCCGCCCGCCGCGACCGAAAATGCGGGCGGGCGGCGAAAATTTCCAGTGCGCCGCGCGCAAATTTCTCGCGTGCGCGCCTTTCAAAACGAAAGCCGGCGGCGCACGGCATGCCGTCTTCATCATAGGAGCGTTCGCGGCCCGCGACGGTGCGCGGCGCAACGAATTGGAGGATTTTTTACAAAAAATCGTGAAGAGCGCCCGTCGATTTCATTAAAATGCGCTGTCACGCTGCGGACCGGACGCCGTATGGACCAACGCGCGCCGGGAGCCGTCGACGTGATACGCTCCACGACGCTACGTCCACCGATTCCACGCACGCGCCCCGCGCGCGTTCGCGGCGCGCCTCGTGCGCTGCCCATCCGACATGCCTATTATCAAACGACCGCCTTCCTCCCGCGCCACGAACGAGCACCATTATTCGCTACGACGTTCGCCCGCCGGCGCCTATTACACCGACGACACCGATGAAGACGACGACCGCGCGCAGCGCCGCACGAGCGGCGGCTCGCGCACGTTCGGCTCGCGCGTCGCGCTGTGGTTCGTCGGGCTGTTCGCGACGCTTCTCGCCGTCGGCGCGCTGGTCGTCGGCTATGCGCTCGTCGTGATGGGGCCGCAACTGCCGTCGCTCGACGCGCTCACGAACTATCAGCCGAAGGTGCCGCTGCGCGTGTACAGCGCGGACCACGTGCTGCTCGGCGAGTTCGGCGAGGAGCGCCGCAGCCTCGTGCGCTTCGCGGACATCCCCGACGTGATGAAGAAGTCGGTGCTCGCGATCGAGGACTACCGCTTCTACGAGCACGGCGGCGTCGATTTTCTCGGCATTCTGCGCGCGGGCGTCGCCGACATCCTGCACGGCGGCGCGCGGCAGGGCGCGAGCACGATCACGATGCAGGTCGCGCGCAACTTCTTCCTGTCGAGCGAGAAGACTTACACGCGCAAGATCTACGAGATGCTGCTCGCGTACAAGATCGAGCGCGCGCTCACGAAGGACCAGATCCTCGAGCTGTACATGAACCAGATCTATCTGGGCCAGCGCGCGTACGGCTTCGCGGCCGCCGCGCGCGTGTACTTCGGCAAGGACCTGAAGGACGTGACGCTCGCCGAGGCGGCGATGCTCGCGGGGCTGCCGAAGGCGCCGTCCGCGTATAACCCGATCGTCAATCCGAAGCGCGCGAAGGTGCGTCAGGAATACATCCTGAAGCGGATGCTCGAGATCGGCTACATCACGCAGCAGCAGTACGACCAGGCGGTGAAGGAGGAGATCCGCGTGCGCACGCCGGGCAACCAGTACGCGGTGCACGGCGAGTACGTCGCCGAAATGGTGCGGCAGATGATGTACGCGCAGTACAAGGACGAGACCTACACGCGCGGCCTGACGGTCACGACGACGATCAACGCGGCCGACCAGGAAGCCGCGTACCAGGCGGTGCGCCGCGGGATCATGGACTACGAGCGCCGCCACGGCTATCGCGGGCCGGAGGGCTTCGTCGCGCTGCCGCCCGCGGGCGACGAGCGCGACGAGGCGATCGACGACGCGCTCGCCGATCATCCGGACAACGGCGACTTGCAATCGGCCGTCGTGCTCGCCGCGTCGCCGACGGCGCTCGAGGTGCAGTTCGTCGGCGGCGCGACGACGACGATCAACGGCGCGGGGCTGCGTTTCGCGGCGGGCGCGTTGAGCGCGCGCGCGTCGGCGGCGCTGAAGATCAAGCCGGGCTCGATCGTGCGCGTGATGAAGGACGCGAGAAGCGCATGGCAGATCGTGCAGCTGCCGCAGGTCGAGGGCGCGCTCGTCGCGATCGCGCCGCAGGACGGCGCGATTCGCTCGCTCGTCGGCGGCTTCGATTTCAACAAGAGCAAGTTCAACCACGTGACGCAGGCGTGGCGGCAGCCGGGCTCGAGCTTCAAGCCGTTCATCTATTCGGCGTCGCTCGAAAAGGGCCTCGGGCCCGCGACGATCATCAACGACGCGCCGCTGTATTTCCCGCCGAGCGTGCCGGGCGGCCAGCCGTGGGAGCCGAGGGACGACGACCAGCCGGACGGCCCGATGCCGATGCGCACCGCGCTGCAGCGCTCGAAGAACCTCGTGTCGATCCGGATTCTCGCGTCGATCGGCACGTCGTACGCGCAGGACTACGTGACGCAGCGCTTCGGCTTCGATCCCGCGAAGACGCCGCCGTATCTGCCGATGGCGCTCGGCGCGGGCCTCGTCACGCCGCTGCAGCTCGCGGCCGGCTACGCGGTGTTCGCCAACGGCGGCTACAAGGTCGATCCGTATCTGATCGCCGAAGTCGACGACGCTCGCGGCCAGGCGCTGCAGAAGGCGCAGCCTGTCGCCGCCGGCGCGAACGCGACGCGCACGATCGACGCGCGCAACGCGTACGTGATGAACAGCCTGCTGCACACCGTCGCGACGGCGGGCACGGGCGCGGGCACGAACGCGCTCGGCCGCGGCGACCTGCAGGGCAAGACGGGTACGACGAACGACGCGAAGGACGGCTGGTTCGCGGGCTATCAGCAATCGCTCGTCGCGGTCGCGTGGATGGGCTTCGATCAGCCGAAGAGCCTCGGCAGCCGCGAATTCGGCGCGCAGCTCGCGTTGCCGATCTGGGTGAACTACATGCGCACCGCGCTTTCCGGCGCGCCCGAGCAGCAGATGGCGATGCCCGACGGGCTGACGACGATCGACGGCGAGCTGTACTACGCGGATCGCACGCCGGGCGCGGGCTTCGTCGCGAGCGTCGATTTCAACCCGGCCGCGAGCCCGACCGTGAGCGCGAACGACGCGCTCGGCTCGGCGGGCGCCGGGGGCCTGACGCCGCCGCCCGTGACGCCGGAGGAGAAGCGGCAGATCATCGACATGTTCGAAGGCAACAAGCCTTGAGCGCGGGTCGATCGCATGACGAAACGGGCGCCGGCGCGCCCGTTTTTTTTGTCGATGCGATTCGCTGGCGGTTTCGTTCGCGGCGGTGCGGCGTGGTCGCGTGCGAGGCTGGCGCGCATGTGGGCGGTTTCGCGGCGGCGCGCGGCGGCGTTTGCGCTGACGGCTTCGCCGAGCGGCAGGGCCGGTAGATGCGCGGGCGCGCGACGCGCTCGATGCGGCGCGTTTGCGAGACCGGGGGCTTCGTGTTAAGTCGAATGCTTCGAATGCTTCGAATGCTTCGAATGCTTCGAATGCTTCGAATGCTTCGAATGCTTCGAATGCTTCGAATGCTTCGAATGCTTCGAATGCTTCGAATGCTTCGAATGCTTCGAATGCTTCGAGCGGTGCGACACGATTTTGGCGGCGGCGTTCGAGCGATCCGCACGAAACGACTCGCTGGGAATGAGCCGCTGGGAATGATGCGCGCGATGCGAAGCGTTCAGAACGGCGTATTCAAAGTGAAGCGTTCCGAGCGTCGCATTCAGAACGACGCGCAAACCCGCGTCAACACGAGCCCGACCGATTGCTGACGAAACTGCTCGACGTACGCGCGGCGGATCGCGGCAAGGCTGTCGAGCGTCGCGGGCGAGTCGGCGGCGATGATACGGATCACGAAGCTTGCCTCGCGCACGATGCCGAGCGTTGCGCGATCGCGCCATTGGCCGTGCGTGTCCCACGTCGTGAGCCCGTCGGGAAAGCGCGGCGTGACGACGTCGGCGACGAAGCGCTCGCGCTGCGCGTCGGTGACGGAGCCGTGGCCGGCGATGTCGCGGCCGAACAGCAGATCCGCCTGCAACTCGCGCGTGCCGCCCGCTTGCGTGCAGCGCGCGTCGCTTGCGACCGGTTGCGGCGCCGTCGCGCAGCCGGGCAGCGCGGCGACGGCGGCGATCAGCGCGATGCCGCCGATCCATGTCGAATGAAAAGCTGGCATCGTTGACCCTCGTCGATTATCGTGGTTGATCGACCGCGCGACTGCGACTGCGACTGCGACTGCGACCGCAACCGCAACCGCAACCGCAACCGCAACTGCAACCGCACGCTTGCGGCGCACGTCGCGTCAGCGCGCCGCCGCGTGCGTGAGCACCGATTCAAAGCACTGCTCGCTCAAGCACTTACGCAGTTGTCCGGCCGCTTATCAACAAGCCTGTCAACACGATCTGTGGAAAACGCGGCGCGCGGCTCGGCGTTCGGGCGATGCGAATCGATCGTGCAACGTGTCGCGCCGAGGCGGGCGATCCGAATCGGATCAAGCGGTTAGCACCGCTGCCCCATGCTTATCAACAGCCCTTTCAACAAAAACTGGGGATAACCGCGCCACGCGGCGGGCCTGTCGGGCAGGCCCGCGACGCATTTCGCGGCGCTTCCCGAAAACGTCGCGCGATCAACGCGTTAGCGCGCTTGTCCGCGGCTTTTCAACATGCTCTTCAACACGAACTGGGGATAACCGGCGTCACGGCCGCGACGTCCGATGCAGCTGCGCATGCTCGAGATGCGCGGCGAGCGCCGTCGAATCGATGTTGGTGCCCGACAGCAGCACGCCGACGCGCCTGCCTTGCAGCGATTCGCGCAGCGGCCCGAGCAGGGCGGCCGTCGCGGCCGCGCACGCGGGCTCGACCGCCACTTTCAGATGCGTGAACAGATAGAGCATCGCCGCGCGCAGCGCGTCGTCCGATACGGTGACGATCCGGTCGACATGGCGGCGGCACAGCTCGTAGCTGTATTCCTCGGTGTGCGGCGCCATCAGCGAATCGGCGATCGTGTGCATCGCGCCCATGCGGACCGGATGATTCGCGGCGAAGCTGCGGCTCATCGCGTCCGCGCCTTCCGGCTCGACGCCGTACACGTGCACGCGCGGATTCGCGAGCCGCAGCGCGGTCGACATGCCCGCGGCGAGGCCGCCGCCGCCGATCGGCACGATCACCGCGTCGAGGTCCGGCGTCTGCGTCGCCCATTCGTAGCCGAGCGTCGCGGTGCCGAGGATCGTGTGATAGCCGTTGAACGGATGCACGAAGAAGCGGCCTTCCTCCGCCTCGATTCGCCGCACGATCTCGAACGCCTCGGCGGGGCTCGACGCCATCACGACTTCCGCGCGGTACTGGCGGCAGAGCGCGATGCGCGCCGGGCTCGCGGTATCGAACATCACGACCTTCGCGCTCGTGCCGAGCCGCATCGCCGCGTACGCGACGGCCGCCGCGTGGTTGCCCGCCGACACGCAGGTGACGCCCGCGCTCTTCCTGGCCTCGCCGAGCGCGAGCAGGTTCGTGAACGCGCCGCGCGCCTTGAAGCTGCCGCTCGCCTGCAGGAGCTCGAACTTGAGGTTCACGTGCGTGTTGTCGAGCGAAGGCAGATCGGCGCGCTCGAACACGGGCGTGCGCGTGACCCACGGCGTGAGCGCGAAGTGCTGCGCGGCGATTTCGTCGAGCGTCGGAATCGGCTCGCCGTTGATCGTCAGATGAGCGGGGTGGTGAGGTGAGGTCGACATGTGCGTGCGCGTATCGATGACGGTGGCCGGTCGCCGGCCGGAACGAGGCTCGCGGCGGCGCGCCGGCTCACGCGAGCGTCATGCCTTGCACGAGCTTGCGCAGGAAACGTTCGCACGACGCGAGCTGCTCGAGCTCGACGAACTCGTTCGGCTTGTGCGCCTGCTCGATGTGGCCCGGCCCGCAGATGACGCTTGGAATGCCCGCGCGCTGGAACAGGCCCGCCTCGGTGCCGTACGCGACCTTGCGCTTGTCCTGGTCGGCCGTGAGCGCGCGCACGAGCTGCGTGATCGCGTCCTGCTCGGCCGCGTCGAGGCCGGGCGCCGCGGCGATCTTCGAGAATTCGATCGCCGCGTTCGGATGCTCGCGCCGCATCCGCGGCAGCAGCGTGTCGCGCGCGTACGCGTCGATGCGCGCGAAGATCGCGTCGGGATCGAGCGCCGGCAGGTTGCGGAACTCGAACGTGAACTGGCATTCGGCGGGCACCGTGTTGACCGCGTTGCCGCCCTGGACGAGGCTCGTCTGCGCGGTGGTGAACGGCACGTCGTACAGCTCGTCGAACGGGCCCTGTGCGCGGAATTCGTCGGCGAGATCGCGAATGTGGCAAATGAGGCGCGCCGCGTATTCGATCGCGTTCAGGCCCTTCGGCGTCAGCGACGAATGCGCGGCGTGGCCGCGCACGCAGCAGCGATAGAGGTTGATGCCCTTGTGCGCGATCACGGGGCGCATGCCGGTCGGCTCGCCGACGATGCAGCCGGCGGGCGCGACGCCGCGCGCCTTCAGGTCGGCGAGCATCAGCGGCGCGCCGACGCAGCCGATCTCCTCGTCGAACGACAGCGCGAAGTGGATCGGCTGCGCGAGCCTCGCCGCCCGCATCTCGGGCAGCAGCGCGAGCGCCGTGCCGATGAAGCCCTTCATGTCGCAGGTGCCGCGGCCGTAGAGCTTGCCGTCGCGCACTTGCGGCGTGAACGGATCGCTGTCCCATTGCTGGCCGTCGACCGGCACGACGTCGGTATGGCCCGACAGCACGATGCCGCCGTCGGTGGTGCCGTCGTGCGCGGGAATCGTCGCGAACAGGTTCGCCCAGCCGTCGCGGGCGTCGTGCGTGAGCGTCGATGCGACGCCGGCCTCGGCGAGCGCGTCGCGAACCATTTCGATGAGGCCGAGATTCGGCACGCGGCTCGTCGTGTCGATCGACACGAGCCGTTTCACCCACGGCAGGCTGATCGGCTCGGCGGACGAAGCGGATGGGGACGCGGACGGTGCCGTTGCGTCGAGAACGGGCATGGCGGGGCTCCGGCAGAGAGGCGAACGAATGCAAAGATCATACTCAAAAACGATGCGGCCCGTCTTCGCGCGACGATTTGCGGCGCAGCATCCGGCGCGTCCGTGCGCGCGAGCGGGGCGCGCGGGGGCGAATCGGCGCGAATTCGCTCGGGACGTGCGGGATGCGTTCGGCCGCGCGCGGCGTCATCGAGCGGCGAATCGGTTTCAATGGCCGGTTTCGATTCGCGGTTTCGATTCGCGGTTTCGATGCGTGGCTTCGACACGCGTCGCGGCCGATGCGTCGAGGAATCGCGGCGGTGGCGCAGTCGCCCACGATCTCGGCTCTTCGCGATGCGCTCGTCGCGCGCGACGCTGCGCGGGCAGGAGGCTGCGCGATCGCGGCGAATCGAAACGATCCGCATCGACGGCCGAACGCGTCGCGCCCGGCTGCGGGCCCGCAGCCGAATGCAGGCCGCGCAAGCCGGATCGAACGCGATTCGTTCCTCGCCGTTTCGTCGCGGCTTTGTCCCGTCTTCGTCCCGTCTTCGTCCCGGCGTGCGCACGAACATTCGTGGCTCGCGTCGACGCTTGACTTAGTTCCATTTAAGAACTTAGTATCCGGCTGATTACATCGGATGATGTAATAGTTGCGGCGGCCGTCGCCGCCGCTCGACGCCACCCGCGCCTTGGACGCGTCGCGCGACCGGCCAGCAGGACAGGAGACGACGATGAAGCATCTGCAGATCGAGCGCAGCGGGCGCGTGCTGACGGTGAGTTTCGACAATCCGCCGCTGAACTTTCTCACGATGGCGATGATGCGCGAGTTCAAGCGCACACTCGACGACATCGCGCGCGATGCGGGCATCGGCGCGGTTGTCGTCACGAGCGCGCGGCCCGGCGTGTTCCTCACGCATTTCGACGTCGGCGAGATCAAGGCCATCGCGCAAGGGCTGTCGATCGCGGTGCCGCCCGCCGTCACCGGCGCGATGATGCGCATCGAGTCCGCGTGCAGCCGCGTGCCGGGCGTGCGCAGGCTGATCGAGCGGACGCCGCTCGCGGGCGTCGCGCAAATGAATCTGTTTCACGAGGTGACCGCGCGCATGCGCGCGATGGACAAGGTGTTCATCGCGGCCGTCAACGGCCGTGCGATGGGCGGCGGCTGCGAGATCGCGCTCGCGTGCGATCTGCGGCTGATGGCGGACGGCAGCGTCGACGGCGGGCAGATTCTCGCGCAGCCGGAAATCTTCATCGGCCTCTTGCCGGGCGGCGGCGGCACGCAGATGCTCGCGCGCTCGGTCGGCATCGCGCGCGCGTTGGAGCTGTGCCTCGACGGCCGCCTGCTGTCGCCGCGCGAGGCGTTCGAGCTCGGCCTCGTCAATCGCGTCGTGCCGGGCGAGCGTCTGCGCGATGAGACGACGGCGCTCGCCGAGCGTCTCGCGCGGCGGGCGAGCCATTCGGTTCGCGCGATCAAGCGCGCGATCTACGATGGCGCGTCGCTGCCGTTTCGCGACGGGATGGCGGTGGAGAAGGCCGGGTTCCTGTCGGCGGCGACGCAGAGCCGCACGCGGCACGCGATGGCCGCGTACGCGGATCACGTGTCGTCGTTGATCGAAGATGGGGAAGATATCAGCGTCGATCAACTGCGCACGTGGATCGACGGGGTGGCCGTCGATTTTTCCCGTTAGCGCCGGCGCGCCGGGCGGACGGCTGTTCGACCGCCGTCGAGGCTTGTCGGTCGCGCCACGCGCGAAGGGGCGCCATGACGCCGGGCGGCGGAACGGACGCCATGCGATGCGCCGGACGCGTTCGACATCCGCGCGGCATCATTCGGCGCCGATGTGTCGCGCCGGCCCTTCGCCGGCCTTTGCGCACCGCGATTCGCACCGCGATTCATGCGCCGCGAGCGAAATGTCGTCAGCAATGGGCCGCGGCCGATGCGCCGTGCGCATGCAGCCCGGCGCGGCCGCGCGCGCGACGTGCGGCGTGCTTCGCATCGGTGTGGCGACTAGGGCGCAAAAGACGGCCATCGACCGCCGGCTACCGACTACCGACCGCCGACCGCCGACCGCCGACCGCCGACCGCCGACCGCCGACCGCCGACCGCCGACCGCCGACCACCGACCACCGACCACCGACCACCGACTACCGCGCCGCCGCCTGCGCGCGCGACTGCTGCGGCTGGCCGAGCGCGCGCAGCGTCTCCTTCACCGTCGACACGCGCACCGCGAGGTCCGGCGTGCGCGTCTCGATCCGCAGCTTGTCCTGGCCCGCGAGCTTGACGTGCCGGTGCTTCTGCACCATCTCGATGATCCGCATCGGATCGATCGGCGGATTCGGCACGAACTGCAGCCCGATCGCGGCCTCGCTCGCGTCGATCTTCACGATGCCGAGCGGCTTCGCGGCAAGCCGCAGCCGGTGCGTCTCGACGAGCGCGTGCGCCTGCGGCGGCAGCTTGCCGAAGCGGTCGATCAGCTCTTCCTGGATGCCGTCGATCGCATCGCCGTGCTCGCAGTTCGCGAGCCGCTTGTACAGCGACAGCCGCTCCTGCACGTCGCCGCAATAGTCGGCGGGCAGGATCGCGGGCGCATGCAGGTTGATCTCGGTCGTCGCGGCGAGCGGCGCGGTGAGGTCGGGCTCCTTGCCGTTCTTCAGCGCCTTCACCGCGTCGTTGAGCATTTCGGTGTAGAGCTGGAAGCCGATCTCGTGAATCTCGCCCGACTGCTTGTCGCCTAGCACTTCGCCCGTGCCGCGGATCTCGAGGTCGTGCATCGCGAGGTAGAAGCCCGAGCCGAGCTCCTCCATCTGCTGAATCGCCTCCAGGCGACGCTGCGCCTGTTTCGTCAGCGCCTGCGGATCGTGGACGAGCAGGTACGCGTACGCCTGGTGGTGCGAGCGGCCGACGCGCCCGCGCAACTGATGCAGTTGCGCGAGGCCGAACTTGTCGGCGCGGTGCATGATGATCGTGTTGGCGCTCGGCACGTCGATGCCGGTTTCGATGATGGTCGTGCAGAGGAGCACGTTCGCGCGCTGCGCGACGAAATCGCGCATCACGCGCTCGAGCTCGCGCTCGTGCATCTGGCCGTGCGCGATCACGATGCGCGCCTCGGGCACGAGCACCTCGAGCATCGCGCGGCGGTTCTCGATCGTCTCGACCTCGTTGTGCAGGAAATACACTTGGCCGCCGCGCTTGAGCTCGCGCAGCATCGCCTCGCGGATCACGCTCTCTTCCTCGCGGCGCACGAAGGTCTTGATCGCGAGCCGTTTCTGCGGCGCGGTGGCGATCACGGAGAAGTCGCGCAAGCCTTCGAGCGCCATGCCGAGCGTGCGCGGGATCGGCGTCGCGGTCAGCGTGAGCACGTCGACCTCCGCGCGCAGCGCCTTCAGCGCCTCCTTCTGGCGCACGCCGAAGCGGTGCTCCTCGTCGATGATCACGAGGCCGAGCCGCTTGAACTGCACGTCCGACGACAGCAGCTTGTGCGTGCCGATCACGACGTCGACGCTGCCTTCGTTGATCTGCGCGATCGCCGCGTTCACTTCCTTCGTCGACTTGAAGCGCGACAGCTCGGCGACCCTCACGGGCCAGTCGGCGAAGCGGTCGATGAAGGTCTGCGTGTGCTGCTCGGCGAGCAGCGTCGTCGGCGACAGGAGCGCAACCTGCTTGCCGCCCATCACCGCGATGAACGCCGCGCGCAGCGCGACCTCGGTCTTGCCGAAGCCGACGTCGCCGCACACGAGGCGGTCCATCGGCTTGCCGCTCGTCATGTCGCCGATCACGGCCGCGATCGCCGCGGCCTGGTCGGGCGTTTCCTCGAAGCCGAAGCTGTCGGCGAACTTCACGTAGTCGCGCGGTTCGAGCGCGAACGCGTGACCCTCGCGCGCCGCGCGGCGCGCATAGAGGTTCAGGAGCTCGGCCGCCGTGTCGCGGATCTGCTGCGCCGCGCGGCGCTTCGCGCGCTCCCACTGGCCGGAGCCGAGCGCGTGCAGCGGCGCGCTGTCCGGATCGGCGCCGCTGTAGCGCGAGATCACGTGCAACTGCGCGACGGGCACGTACAGCTTGCTGTCGCTCGCGTATTCGAGATGCAGGAACTCGGTCTCGCCTTCGCCGAGATCCATCGACACGAGGCCCATGTAGCGGCCGATCCCGTGCTGCGCATGGACGACCGGATCGCCCACCTTCAGCTCGGACAGGTCGCGCACCATCGCGTCGACGTTGCTCGCCTGCTCCTGGCGGCGGCGTCCCGCGCGGCGGCCGAGCGCGCCGTACAGCTCGGTCTCGGTGACGATCGCGTAGCCTTCGCCCGGCACCGCGAAGCCGTTCGCGAGCGGCGCGACGCCGAGCGCGAAGCGCTCGTCGCTCTCGAGCCACGCGGCGAAGCTGTCGCTGCCCGCGGGCCGCAGATGGTGCTCGGCGAACAGTTGCGCGATCGTCTCGCGGCGGCCGGCCGATTCGACGGTGAAGAGCACGCGGTTCTTCGTCGTGTCGAGATACGCGGCGAGCGCGGCGAGCGGCGCGTCCGAGTGGCGCTCGAGCGCGAGGTTCGGCAGCGGCGCCGCCCAGCCGCCCGACGGTTGCGCGGGCAGCGCGACGCGCGCGAACGGCTTCGCGAGCGTGTAGAAATCGTCGTCGGACAAGAAAAGGCGCTGCGGCTCGAGGATCGGCCGCTCGCGATCGTGCGACAGGAACGCGTAGCGCTGCTTGGTGTCGGCCGTGAAGCGCCGGATCGCCGTGTCGAGATCGCCCGCGAACACGAGATGCGCGCCGTCGGGCAAGTAGTGAAAGAGCGTCGCCGTCTCGTCGAAGAAGAGCGGCAGATAGTATTCGATGCCGGCCGACGGCACGCCGTTGCCGATGTCCTTGTAGATCGGCGCGCGGCTCGGGTCGCCCTCGAAGGTTTCGCGCCAGCGGCTTCGGAACGCGGTGCGCGCGGCTTCGTCGAACGGGAACTCGCGGCCGGGCAAAAGGCGCACGTCGCGCACCGGGTAGAGGCTGCGTTGCGTGTCCGGATCGAACGCGCGGATCGAATCGACCTGGTCGTCGAACAGGTCGATCCGGTACGGCAGCGGCGAGCCCATCGGGAACAGGTCGATCAGCGAGCCGCGCACGCAGTATTCGCCGGGGCGCACGACCTGGCTCACGTGCTCGTAGCCGGCGAGCGTCAATTGCGCCTTCAGCTTCGCCTCGTCGAGCCGCTCGCCCTGCGTGAACGCGAACGTGTACGCGGCGAGGAACGACGCGGGCGGCATCCGGTAGAGCGCCGTCGTCGCGGGCACGAGCAGGATGTCGCAGCGGCCTTCGCCGAGGTCGTGCAGCGTGGCGAGCCGCTCGGAGACGAGATCCTGGTGCGGCGAAAACGTGTCGTACGGCAGCGTCTCCCAGTCGGGCAGCACGCGCACGCGCGCGTCGGGCGCGAAGTAGCCGAGCTCGTGCGCGAGCCGCTGCGCGTCGACCGCGTTCGCGCAGATCACGGCGAGAAGCGGCACCTGCGCGCGGTGCGCGGCGAGGTAGCGGGCGATGACGAGCGCGTCGGCGGAGCCGTGCGCACCGTCGAACGCAAAGCGTTGGCCCGCCTTGACGAGCGCGATGGGGGACTGCGAAGGAGAGGCGTTGTCTGACATAACGAGCGGCTGGTTGGCTGGCGCCGGATGGCGGGCGAGCTCGGCGCGGCGCATCGAGGCGAAAGACGTATTATAAAATCCGTCTTTCGATTTCATCTTTCCCGGCGTTTCTTTCCGTGACTTCCCGACTTTTCGCCCTGATTCCGTGCGCGGGCACCGGCAGCCGTTCCGGCTCCGCGTTGCCGAAGCAATACCGCACGCTCGCCGGACGCGCGCTGTTGCACTACACGCTCGCCGCATTCGACGCGTGCAGCGAGTTCGCGCAGACCCTCGTCGTGATCTCGCCCGACGATACCCACTTCGACGCCCGCCGCTTTTCCGGCCTGCGCTTCGCGGTGCGGCGCTGCGGCGGCGCATCGCGCCAGGCGTCGGTGATGAACGGGCTGATCCAGCTCGCCGAATTCGGCGCGACCGACGCCGACTGGGTGCTCGTGCACGACGCCGCGCGGCCCGGCATCACGCCCGCGCTGATCCGCACGCTGATCGGCGCGCTGAAGGACGATCCCGTCGGCGGCATCGTCGCGCTGCCGGTCGCCGATACGTTGAAGCGCGTGCCGGCGGGCGGCGACGCGATCGAGCGCACCGAGCCGCGCGCCGGCCTCTGGCAGGCGCAGACGCCGCAGATGTTCCGCATCGGGATGCTGCGCGACGCGATCCAGCGCGCGCAGCTCGATGGCCGCGACCTGACCGACGAAGCGAGCGCGATCGAGTGGGCGGGCCATACGCCGCGCGTCGTGCAGGGCAGCCTGCGCAATTTCAAGGTCACGTATCCGGAGGATTTCGACCTTGCGGAGGCGATCCTCGCGCATCCCTCACGCGCTTGCTGAACCGAATTTTCACCATCGCATCACACTCGGATCGAATCACATGGATTTCAGAATCGGACAAGGCTACGACGTGCACCAGCTCGTTCCCGGACGCCCGCTCATCATCGGCGGCGTGACGATCCCGTACGAGCGGGGGCTCCTCGGCCACTCGGACGCGGACGTGCTGCTGCACGCGATCACCGACGCGCTGTTCGGCGCGGCGGCGCTCGGCGACATCGGCCGTCATTTTTCCGACACCGATCCGCACTTCAAAGGCGCCGACAGCCGCGCGCTCTTGCGCGAATGCGCGGCGCGCGTCGCGCGGGCGGGCTTTTCGATCCGCAACGTCGACAGCACGATCATCGCGCAGGCGCCGAAGCTCGCGCCGCACATCGACGCGATGCGCGCGAACATCGCGGCCGATCTCGGCTTACCGCTCGATCGCGTGAACGTGAAGGCGAAGACGAACGAGAAGCTCGGCTACCTCGGCCGCGGCGAAGGGATCGAGGCGCAGGCGGCGGCGCTCGTCGTGCGCGAAGCGGCGGCGTAGGCGGGCGGGATCGGCGTGACGGGCAGGAACGGAGGGAACGGCGGGAACGGCAGGAACGGCAGGAACGGCAGGAACGGCAGGAACGGCAGGATCGGCGGGAACGGCGGGATCGGCGGCGTGGGCCGCATGCGCAGCGGCATCGGCGGCCGGCGCGGCGCGGACGGCGCGCGTATCCGGCCGTGGAGAGGCTGAGCCGAGGCGGGCGGCGGCGCTTCTTGTCGCGGGCAATCGGCTCGACGCAGGCCGCGCGACACAGGCCGCACAGCCGCACAGCCGCCGCAACCGTTCGAACTGGCGAGGGCGCTCGAGGCCGCCCGCCTCACGCGACCGATGCGGTTCGGCGTGCGACGCAGGCAAGCGCGCCGGCCGTCATCAACCGAAGCAGCCGATCGGTTTGATCGAAGCGCAGGAAGCCTGCCATCACGCTTCGCCGCGCGGGTCATTCCACCGCACGCGCGCAAACGAAAACGCCACGCGCAATTGCCGCGTGGCGTTTTCGTTTCGACGGCCGCATTCGCGCATTCGCGATTGCGCGCGCCGACGGCGCTCCGTATCCCGCTTATTTGCCCTTATTTGCCCTTACTTGCCTTCGGCCGCAATCACCTGCGCGGCGGCATTGATCACCGACGCGATCCGGCCGACGTCGCGCAGCTGCGTGACGGTCATCCCTTGTTCGTTCTTCAGCAGCGCGTAGTGCGACTTCACGCAGAAGTGGCACTTGCCGACGATCGACGCGGCGAGCGCGTACATCTCGAACTTGCGCTTGTCGACGCCGCCGTGCGACGCGTACGCGCCCATCCGCAGCTCGGCGCGCTGCGTTTTCAGGTCGGCGTCGTCGGCCATCTCGACGTACGGATACCAGGTGTTGTTCATCCCCATCAGCGCGGCCGCCGTCAGCGCCGCGTTGGTTTCCTCGGGAGACAGCACGCCGGCTTCGCGGATCGCCGTGACGAGCGCCGGGCTTTTCGCGGCGAACGCCGCCGCGAGCGCCGCGCCCACCGCGTCCGTGCCTTCGAGCGACGAGCGCGAGATCGTGCCGTCGAGGTTCAGGCGAATGTCCTTCGCGTAGTCGGGAATGAGCGCCTTAATCGAATCGATGAATTCCATTGATATCTCCTATGATTGGGCCGTTAAAAAAGCCCGCAGGCAAGACACAGCGCCGCGGGCTTTCGTGCATCGAACGCTTACAGCGTCGCGCCGCCGATCGCGCGGTTGCACGGGCAGAGCTCGTCCGTTTGCAGGCCGTCGAGAATGCGCAGGATTTCTGCCGGGCTGCGGCCGACGTTCAGGTTGTTCACCGACACGTGCTGGATCGTGTTGTCCGGGTCGACGATGAACGTCGCGCGCAGGGCGACGCCCGCTTCCTTGTCGCGCACGCCGAGCTGGTCGATCAGTTCGCCCTTGACGTCGCCGAACGAGTAGTGGTTCAGCTTGTCGAGATCCTTGTGCTCACGGCGCCATGCGAGCTTGACGAATTCGTTGTCCGAGCTGCCGCCGAGCAGCACGGCGTCGCGCTCTTCGAACTGCTTCGTGAGCTTCGCGAATTCGACGATTTCGGTCGGGCAGACGAACGTGAAGTCCTTCGGGTAGAAGTAGACGATCTTCCACTTGCCCGGGAACGACGCTTCGGTGACGGTCTCGAAAGCCGACTGGCCGTTTTCTTCGTGGTTGTTGAAGCCCGGCTTCGCGGCCACAACGGTGAAAGCTTCGAGTTTATCGCCCACGGTCTTCATGCGGATGCTCCTGTATGAGTTGGAAAAAAATGCCACCTGCGGTCAAGCTACCGATGCGCTGCAACGTTTCCGTGACAGCATGGGCAAAACTATAACGCTATTATATTATTCTTTCAATAGATTTTAACTAACGACTCTCATAGAAAAATTCAAAGACGTCGATAGGGTTCGACCACCGAATGGGGGAGTCGTCGTGCGTCACGCGGCCGCACGCGCTTTCGCGCTCGGAAACTCCAGCGTGACTTCGAGGCCGGCGTCGGGCGTGCGGTTGCGCAGCCGCAGCGTGCCGCGGTAGCGGTTGACGAGGCGCAGCACGATCGCCATGCCGAGGCCGGTGCCGTCCGCCTTGCTGCGCGCGGTGTCGACACGATAGAACGGGCGCATCACGAGCGGCAGCTGATCCTCCGGAATGCCCGGGCCCTCGTCGGAGACGACGAGCTCGACGCGCGCGTGCGTCGCGCGCGTTTCGAGCAGGATGCGCGCGATGCCGTCCCGCTTGCTCTGCCCGTACTTGCGCGCGTTCTCGACGAGGTTGCCGATCACGCGGCGCATGTCCGTCTCGTCCGCTTCGATGACGGCCGCGGGCGCGAGGCGGATGTCGAGCTGCACGCCGTCCTCGCTGACGATCCGCGCCGCGACCTCGCGCGCGACGTGCGACAGGTCGACGGGCTCCGGCGTGCGCTGCGCGGGACGCGCGTAGTCGATGAACGCGGTGATGATGCGATCCATCTGCTCGATGTCGTCGACCATCGCGTCCTTCGTCGCCTGGTCGGACGGGCTCATCTCGGTTTCGAGGCGCAGCCGCGCGAGCGGCGTGCGCAGGTCGTGCGAGATCCCCGCGAGCATCAGCGCGCGGTCCGCTTCGAGCTGCTCGAGATCGCGCACCATCTGGTTGAAGCTGCGGTTGGTCTCGGCCGCGACGCCCATGCCGCGCTCGGGCAGCGCCTCGGGCGTCTGGCCCGAGCCGACCTTGCTCGCGGCGAGCGCGAGCCGCGAGAACGGCTGGTTCACGAGGCTCGTGATGAACGCCGAGCCGATCAGCGACAGCGCGAGCGCGAAGAGGCCCCAGCCCGCCCATTGCAGGCCGGTGACGGTGTCGAGCTGATCGCGGTCGAGCGCGACCCAGTAGTCGTCGTCGTCGATCTTGAAGCTGATCCACACGCCGGGGATGTCGTTGACCGATTGGGCGATCACCGTGTCGTCGCCGAGGCGGCTGCGAATGTCGTGCTCGATCAGCCGGTTCAGCGATTCGTCGGGCTGCAGCTTGAACTTGTCAGTCTTTTCGCGCGGATACACGCGCACGCCTTCGTTGCTCTCGAGATCCTGCAGCAGCGCGCGGCGCAGATCGGGATCGGAATAGAGAAGGGCGGTGCGCGTGAGCTTCACGATCGCGACGAGCTGCAGCGCGACGCGCTGCGCGCGCGGCTCGCGCTCGATTACCCGGAAGCTCTGGAACCACGCGGCGAGACTGACCGCGATCAACAGCGCGATCAGCAGGAAGGTGCGCCAGAAGAGCCCGCCGAAGACGAGCGTCAAAAGGCGCCGGTCGATACGCATAGGACTGGTCGTCTAACTGGCGTCAAAGGCGTGGCGTCGAAACGCGCGTGCCGCGTTGAAACGGGAATCAGGCCGCACCGTCGGGGATGAAGACGTAGCCGAGACCCCACACCGTCTGGATGAAGCGCGGGCTGCCCGGATCGGGCTCGATCAGCTTGCGCAGGCGCGAGATCTGCACGTCGAGGCTGCGATCGAACACTTCGTATTCGCGGCCGCGCGCGAGCTCCATCAGCTTTTCGCGCGACAGCGGCTGGCGCGGATGGCGCGCGAACACCTTCAGCACCGAGAATTCGCCCGTGGTGAGCGGAATCTCCTGGCCGGATTTCGTGAGCGTGCGCGTCGCGAGGTTCAGCGAGAATTCGCCGAACTCGAACACCTCGGTCGTCTCGGAGGGCGCGCCCGGCAGCTCGGCGGGCGCCTGGCGGCGCAGCACCGCGTGAATGCGCGCGACGAGCTCGCGCGGATTGAACGGCTTCGGCAGGTAGTCGTCGGCACCCATCTCGAGGCCGACGATGCGATCGACATCCTCGCCCTTCGCGGTGAGCATGATGATCGGCGTGCGGTCGTTGCTGCCGCGCAGGCGCCGGCAGATCGACAGGCCGTCCTCGCCCGGCAGCATCAGGTCGAGCACGAGCAGATCGAAACGCTCGCGCACCCAGAGCTTGTTCATCGCCGTCGCGTTCTCCGCGACGTACACGTTGAAACCCTGCTCGCCGAGATAGCGGCGAAGCAGATCGCGCAGGCGCGGGTCGTCGTCGACGACGAGAATTTTCGAGGGGTTTTTCGTTTCCATGAGCGGCATCTTATCGCGATTAGGAAAAACCGCGCGGTTGCGGCTTTCGACGGGTTACAGTCAGTTACAAAATTTACCCGCGCTATTGTGCGGAGTAAAGACAGTCACGACAGACTCCTTTACTCGAAGACGACATTCGGTGGATACTCCATCCACTTAACATTTACATGGTTTGCACGCCCGATTCTCGCAGGGTTTGTTCGTGTGCCAAAGGTAGCCGGTTGCCGCGTGACGAAGGGAACAAAACGACGAAAGAGGCGAGGCCAGTGATGCGGCCGACGAAGATGGCATTCGCGCTGGCGCTCGCGTGCGCCGGCTTCCTCGCTTCGGACTTCGCTTGCGCGCAGCGCTCGGATCGCGGCGCCGCGCCGTCGCACAAGGTGCCGCGAGGCAACGGCGCAGCGGGGCGTTCCGCGCAGCCCGAGCGCGGCGAGTCCTCCTCCCGCGCGGCCGCGGTTCCGCCCGATCTCGAACAGCGCCGCCGCGACGGCCACATGACGCCCGAAGAGCGTCACCTCTTGCGTCAGCATATCGAAGACGCGGTGCGCGAACTTTACAAGCGTTGAATCGTTAAATCCGGCGCGCCGCCGGGCGCTTCCCGCCCCGAAAGATTCCGTATCAATTCATTCGTCAACTGCGCATCGGCGCGAGCCGTTGAATCGCCATCACCGACGGCGCGCGCGGCGCGCGCCGCCGTGGTTTTCCACTTTCGGAGAGCGGTCGACGATGAGCGATTCGAGCACGGCCGGGCGGCCCCCGGCGAAAGCGGACCGGATGCCGGCCGCGATGCAGACCCTTCTCGATGCGGACGAGGCGCGCTTTCTGCTGACGCGCACCGGCTTTTCGCCGCCGCCGCGCGATGTCGAGCGCTTCGTCGGCATGACGCGCGCGCAGGCGCTCGCCGAATTGCTCGACGGCACGCGCACGCAAAGCGTCACGCCGCTGCCCGACTGGGTGCGCGAGCTGCCGCCGTCGCGCGCGGCGCGCGCCGCGTTCTCGCCCGACGAGCGTCGCGCGGAGCAGCAACTGCGCAATCGCCGCTACGACGAGCTGCGCGCGTGGTGGATGCGCGAGATGCTCGCGACGCCGTCGCCGCTCACCGAGCGGATGACGCTCTTCTGGCACAACCACTTCACGTCCGGCCAGGACAAGGTGCCGTTTCCGCAAACGATTGCAGTGCAGAACGTGCTGCTGCGCGCCGACGCGCTCGGCAATTTCGGCGCGATGCTGCACGGCGTCGCGAAGGACCCGGCGATGCTGCAGTACCTCGACGGCGCGAGCAATCGCCGGGGCCGCCCGAACGAGAACTTCGCGCGCGAGGCGATGGAACTTTTCACGCTCGGCGAGGGCCACTATACGCAGCGCGACGTGTCCGAGGCCGCGCGCGCGTACACGGGCTGGAGTCTCGATCCGGATACGCTCGCATACGTGCTGCGGCCGAACGTCCACGACGACGGCGTGAAGACGGTGCTCGGCGAAACCGGCCGCCTCGACGGCGACGCGGTGCTCGACATCCTGCTCGCCCGCCCCGAGACCGCGCGCTTCGTCGCAGCGAAGCTGTGGCGCGAGTTCGTCTCCGATACGCCCGATGCCGACGTCGTCGAGCGCGTCGCCGCGCGATTCAGGCAGAGCGGCTACGACATCAAGGCGGCGCTCGCGGCGCTGCTTTCGTCCGACGCGTTCTGGGACGATCGCAATCGCGGCGTGCTCGTCAAGTCGCCGGCGGAGTTCGTGGCCGGCACCGTGCGGCTTTTCGACGTCGACTACGGCGATGCCGCGCCGCTCGCGAACACGCTGCGCGCGCTCGGCCAGAACCTGTTCTATCCGCCGAACGTGAAGGGCTGGCCGGGCGGCGCGACCTGGATCAACAGCTCGACGCTGCTTGCGCGCAAGCAGTTCGTCGAGCAGATGATGCGTGCGACGGAAGCGCCCGGCATGCGCGCGGCGTCCGTTTCCCGCGACATGGCAGGCAAGCCGGCGCCGGCGCGGCGCGCAATGCGCTTCGATCTCGATGCGTGGCTCGCCGCGTATCGGACGAAGCCGCAGGCGCAGCCGAGTCTGTCGACGCAGTTGCAGCTGCAGCACGCGGTGCTGCCGCTCTCGCCCGTCGCGGCGATCGAGGCGGGCGCGACGAGCAGCGCGTATTTGCAGGCGCTGCTGATGGACCCGGCGTATCAACTGAAGTGAAGGACATGAAAACGATGACGATGAGATTGCGCGCGGCTCGGCGGCGCGCGGGCCGCGTCGAATGCAGAACGAGGAAAGCAAGATGAAACGACGCGATTTTCTGGCCTTGGCGAGTCTCGCCGGCGCGGCGGGCGTATCGCTCGCCGCGCCGCACGCGTTCGCGGCCACGGCGGCGGCCGCCTCGGGCGCGATCGGGGCGGCGGGCGCGCCGCGTGCCACGCGCTATTCGAACCTGCTGATCCTCGTCGAGCTGAAGGGCGGCAACGACGGGCTCAACACGGTGATTCCGTACGCGGACCCGCTGTACCGCGCGCTGCGCCCGACGATCGGCATCAAGCGCGAGCAGGTCGTGCAGCTCGACGAGCGCGCCGCGCTGCATCCCGCGCTCGCGCCGCTCATGCCGATCTGGCGCGACGGGCGGCTCGCGATCGTCGACGGCGTCGGCTATCCGCAGCCGAATCTGTCGCATTTCCGCTCGATCGAGATCTGGGACACAGCGTCGCGCGCGGACGAGTACCTGCGCGAGGGGTGGCTCACGCGCGCGTTCGCGCAGGCGAGCGTGCCGCCCGGCTTCGCCGCGGACGGCGTCGTGCTCGGCAGCGCGGAAATGGGGCCGCTCGCGAACGGCGCGCGCGCGATCGCGCTCGTTAATCCCGCTCAGTTCATTCGCGCGGCGCGGCTCGTGCAGCCCGTGTCGCTGCGCGAGCAGAATCCCGCGCTCGCGCACGTGATCGACGTCGAGAACGACATCGTCAAGGCGGCCGACCGGCTGCGTCCGCACGCGGGCACGCCCGCGCTCGCGACCGCGTTTCCGGGCGGGCCGTTCGGCGCGTCGGTGAAGACCGCGATGCAGGTGCTCGCCGCGTGCGACGCGCCGCAACGCACGCCGATGCCGGGGCAGGGCGTCGCGGTGCTGCGCCTCACGCTGAACGGTTTCGACACGCATCAGAACCAGCCGGGCCAGCAGGCCGGCTTGCTGAAGCAACTGGCGGAAGGGCTCGTCGCGATGCGCTCGGCGTTGACCGAGCTCGGGCGCTGGAACGACACGCTCGTGATGACGTATGCCGAATTCGGCCGGCGCGCGCGGGAGAACCAGAGCAACGGAACCGATCACGGCACGGCCGCGCCGCATTTCGTGATGGGCGGCCGCGTGCGCGGCGGCCTGTACGGCGCGCCGCCCGCGCTCGCGCGGCTCGACGGCAACGGCAATCTGCCTGTCGCGGTCGACTTCCGCCAGCTCTATGCGACGGTGCTCGGCCCGTGGTGGGGGCTCGACGCGACGAGCGTCCTCGAGCAGCGTTTCGAGCCGCTGCCGCTGTTGCGCGCGTGACGGGCGGCGGCGCGCATCAGCGGCGCCGCGCGGCGCGCCACGCGATCCACAGCTTGCGGATCGGCGTGAGCGCGAGCCGCTGGTGCAGCACCTGGAAGCCGTCGCGCTCGATCTCGTCGAGCACCGCGAGCGCGAGCGCGCCGAGCGCGCGCAGCGTGCGCTGCGCGCGGCGCTCGTCGGCGGGGATGCCGGACAGCGCCGCGTTGAGCGCGTCGCGCGCGCGTGACGCCTGGAAGCGCATTAGCTCGGTGTACGCGGGGCTGTAGCGGCGATTGAGAAGATCGGAGGCCGTCACGCCGTAGCGTTGCAGCTCGTCGATCGGAATGTAGATGCGGCCCTGGCGCGCGTCCTGCCCCAGATCCTGCACGAACTGCGCGAGCGTCAGCGCATGCCCGAGCGGATGCGCCCAGCGCGCGTCGCCTTCGGCCGGCGGATTCGCGCTCGCGCGCGCGACGAGCGCGGCGAACGTGCCGCCCGTATGGTCGACATAGCGGCGCAGATTCGCGAAGTCGAGATAGCGCGCCTGCTCGAGATCCATGCCGTAGCCGGCGACGAGCGTCTGCAGCGCGCTCGCTTCGCGCGTGATGTCCGGATGGTGCGCGGCGAGCGCCTGCGAGACCGGGTGCGACGGATTGCCCGCCGCGAGCTCGGCGAGTTCCTTTTGCCACCACGCGAGCTTCGTGTGGCCGATGGTCGGATCGCTGACTTCCTTCACGGTCTGTTCGAGCTCGCGGCGCAGCGCGAAGAGCGCGGTGACGAGCGGCTGGCGCGCGAGCGGCGCCTGGCGCAGCGCATAGTAGATGCTGGAGCCGGGCGGCGCGGCTTTCTGCTGGCAATATTCGTCGAAATTCACGGGGCAGGAACGAGTGGAGCGAGATCGGCTCGGGGGCGCGGGGACGTTCGACGGCAGGGCGTCGCGGCCGCCGTGCGGGGACAACGGCGAATTCTAGCATCGCGGCAAAAGAGAGGCCGGCTGCTAGAGACAAGTGTAGGGAGATCGGTTAGAATCTCGCGCTCGCGCTTTTCGGGCGGTCGCGAAAGCGACGCGCAGCCCCGTTCGGCGCAGCATTTTTCGCGTGCGTGAGTGGCGAAATTGGTAGACGCACCAGGTTTAGGTCCTGACGCCCGCAAGGGCGTGCCGGTTCGAGTCCGGCCTCACGCACCATCCACGCTTTCCGAGCTTCCGTCGAGCCGGTCGAGATCGGTTCCATCGCGCCCGAGTCGCGCGTTTCTCACCGGAAGCGCTTCCGCGAAATTTCTCCAGCCGCCGCTTGTCGACGGCGGTCGTTGTGATCGAGCGCGAATTCTCTCGTTGGCTTCACGCGTTGCGCGCGGGTTTGCACGGGCATTCGCCCACTCGTCTGTTCATCCGTTCCGCCGTTCATCTTCCACGAGGCGGCCGAGCGCGTCTTCATCTTCAGCATGCATGGCTCCAGCCGCGCTTGATCGGCTCACGGTTCGGCGCGTCGAGTCGTGCTGCGCGCGCTGCGCTCGAACACTGCATCCTGGCGAGCGGCCGCCCTCGACTCGGAGATCGGGCGACTTGCCGGCCGCGTCGACGCGGGCTTCGAACCAGGCGCACAATCTGCAGTCGATTCGTTGCGACGCGCGCGCAGCGGCGTCTTCGGCCGTTATCGCGCGACTTCCTCAATCCCTTGCCAGAACGACGCCATGTCCCCTTCACTTGCGCTGGACCCGGACTTCCTCGAACTCCTCGCCGGCAGCCATCTGCGGCTGACCGGCACGCCGCTCGTCGCTCCCGAGTTGCCCCGCGCGGACGCCCCGCGCTGGCTCTACGAGGACGCCCCGTTTTGCGTGCTCGCCCACGACACCGCCGCCGACCCGCGCTATGTCTACGCGAACAGGACTGTGCAGCGCTGCTTCGAATACAGCTGGGACGAGATGACCGCGTTGCATTCGCGGTACTCGGCCGAGGAGCCGAATCGCGACGAGCGCGCGCGGCTGCTCGAAGCGGTGCGAACGCGCGGATTCGCAACCGGCTATCGCGGGCTGCGCATTGCGAAGTCGGGGCGGCGCTTCTGGATCGAAGACGTCACCGTCTGGAACCTGATCGATCGCGACGGCACCTATCGGGGGCAGGCGGCGACCTATCGCCGGTGGACGGATGCGTGAACCGTGGCGAGCGGCCGCCGAGCGTCGCGCGCGGAGCGCGACGGCGAAGCGCCGTGGGCGGCGGCAAGCGGCGGGGCGGCAAGCGGCGGTAGGCAGTAGTAAGCGGATCGCGCGCCGCGAACGCGTCGCCGGGCGATTGCGGCGCGCGCGCGGTTTCGCGCCGCGCTCGCCGCAATCGACATGTACGTCGGCTCGTCGGCGCGCTGCGCGAACGGCTCGCGCGAGCGAACCGGCGAGCGAGCGCGCCCTGACGCCGGCCCGCCGCCGCCCAGGGCCCGCGCTCAATAAGTCGACCGATAGTTGGCCCCTTGATCGAACCGGTTCTGCCAGTGCTTCAGGTACTGCGCGGCGAGCGCCGGATTGTTCCAGACGACGAGCACGTTCTCCGAATTGCGCGCGGCCGCCGCGGCGCTGTAGTTGAACGAGCCCGTCTCGACATGGCGGCCGTCGACGACGATGTACTTGTCGTGGTGGATCGCATAGCGGTCGATCGTGCGCGTCGGCACCTTCGCGTTGACGAGCAGGTTGAGCGCCTGCTTCGACGCCTTCGAGCGATTGCCGTCGTTGTCGACGACGATCGCGACGTCGACGCCGCGGCGATGCGCGTCGAGGAGGGCGCGCACGACCTTCGGCGACGTGAACGAATAGCCCGCCAGACGGATCGACGCGCGTGCCGCGCCGATCACCTTCAGCACGAGCGTCTCGGCGCCGCCGTCAGGCGAGAACGCCGCTTCGACGACTTGTCCCGCGGGCGCTTCCCTCGATGGCGACGGCAGCGCGTCGGCGATCAGCTCGAAGAGGCGGGCGATCAGCGAATCGGAAGCCGTCTTGCTGACGGCGGGCGGCGCGGCGGACAGGAAAACGGCGGCGAGACACGCGGCGGCGAGCCGCTTGGGCAACTGCATGCGATTCTTGGGCGTTCGAAACTGAAGAGGACGAGAGTGTAACGGCATCGGCGCGATTTTCGCCGATTCTTTTCGCCGCTTTTTCCGTCGCCTCGCCGGGACGTTTCTGTCGACGCCCGCCGACGAACGGCGCCGCGCGGCGCCGTTTCATGTCGTTTCGTTTCGCTTTGGATCGCCCGAGCCGCCGCGGTCAATAACCGAAGCTCGTCGCCATCTCGTCGATCAATTGCCGCTGGAACGCGCCGAAGCGCTCGCCCGGCTGCTGCGCGATCGCGAGCTCGAGCATCGGGTCGGCGACGTCGGTGCGAACGCCCGACAGCGCCTCGACGATCGCGTGCCCGCAAAACGGTACGTAGGCCTCCGAATAACCGCCCTCGTGGACCACGACGAGCCGCCCGCCGCAATGCCGTTGCGCGGCCTGCATCAGCGCGTGCGTCATGAACCGGTAGCTTTCGCTGTGCAGCTGCATGCGCGCGAGCGGATCGACCGCGTTCGCGTCGAGCCCGCTCGCGACGACGACGAGCTCTGGCTTGAACGCGTCGAGCGCGGGCAGCACGATGCGCTCGAACGCGTAGCGATACGCGTCGTCGCCCGCGCCCGCGAGAAGCGGAACGTTGAGGTTCGCGCCTGCGCCCGCGCCCGCGCCGCGCTCGTCGGCGCCGCTGTAGCCGGGCGGAAAGCAGCGGTCCTGATGCAGCGAGATCGTCAGCGTGTTCGGATCTTCGTAGTAGATCGCCTGCGTGCCGTTGCCGTGATGCACGTCCCAGTCGATCACGGCGACGCGCTCGATCCGATGCTTCGCGCGGGCGGCCTCGAGCGCGATCGGAATGTTCGCGAGCAGGCAAAAGCCCATCGGTTTGTCGCGCAGGCAATGGTGGCCGGGCGGGCGCGACAGCGAGAACGCGTTCGCCGCGCGCTCGGCGAGCACCGCGTCGACGGCGGCGAGCGCGAGCCCCGCCGACAGCGCCGCGATCTCGTAGCTCCCCTTGCCGAACGGCGCGAGCTCGCCGAGATCGCCGCCGCCCGCGTCGCTCGCGCGCTTGAACGCTTCGAGGTAGTGCGCAGGATGGATGCGCCGCAGATCGGCGCCGGTCGCGGCGGGCGCGCTCAGCATGTCGAGATGCGCGGCGAGCCCCGACGCGTGCACGAGCGACAGCAGGCGCCGTTTCGAATCGGGCGATTCCGCGTAGCCCGCGCTCGACGGCGGCTGCACCCATCCGCCGACCGGAAAGAACAGCGCATGCGCGCCGCCCGTGTGCCAGAAAGTGCGTTCGTCGGTGAAGAAAGCGGTTTTTTTCATTGCGATGAGCTGAAACGATGAAGGAGGAGGGGAACGACATGCGGCGTCAATGCGCGTCGCGTTCGACGCGCAGCAGCGCCGCGAGCGATGCGATCGACACGATCGCCGCGACCGAGAACAGCGCGCGCAGCGTGCCGCCGCCGTCGAGCAGCAGCCCGGCGACGAGCGGCCCGGCAGCGAGCCCCGAGCCGATCACGAGATTGAGCGTCGCGATCAGGCGGCCCGTCGCGTCGATGGCCGCCACGCTCGCGAGAATGAACGGCAGGACGAACGTCCACGCGAACTTGAAGCCGAAGATCGCGATCGTGTAGCCGGTTGCGTTCGGCATCGCCGCGAGCATGACGAGCGACGCGGCGAGGATTCCATACCCCGCGAACAGCATCGCGCGCCGCGCGGCGCGGCCGCCGAGATACGACGCGAGCGCGGCGCCCGCGATTCCCATCAGGCTTGCGATCGCGAGCACGTTGCCGCTTGCCTGCGCGCCGAAGCCGACCGCGGACGCCGCCTTGTTCGCGAACGTCCACACGCCGCCTATCGCGAGATAGAACGTCAGCACGCCGGCGATCGCAAGCGCGGCCGGTGCGCGCGCCATCGGCCGATGCGCGCCGCGCTCGCTCGCGGGCCGTGCGCGCGGCACGGCCGGAAAGCGGCTCGCGAGCGGCGCCGCGCACACGGCGAGCGCGGCGAGCACGACGTACAGCGCGCGCAAGCCGACCGCGTCGAACAGATGCGGCAGCAGAAAGAGGCCCGCCGCGCCCGCGATCAATTGGCCGACGACCCACAGCCCGTAGACGCGATCGCTGTTGCCGCTCGCCGCGGCGCTCGTCATGCAGAGCACCATCAGCGTGCCGCCGCCGAGCGCCGTCGCCGCGCGCAGCGCGAGCAACGGTACGAAGCCCGGCATCAGCGCGGCGGTCGCGAGATTGCCGGCGCAGAACACGGCGGCCGCGCACCACGCGACGCGCCTCGCGTCGACGCGGCCGAGCCACAGATACGACGGCAGCGTCGCGAGGCTGAACGCGCCGAGCTCGACGAAGAAATACGTGCCGATCTGCGACGCCGACAGCCCGAGCTGCGCGCCGAGCTGGCCGGCGACAGCCGGCGCGACCAGCAGCAGGAGCGGTGTAATCGCTGCGAACGCGACGAGCGCGGCGAGCGTGCCGCTCGTGAAATCGGGCGCATCGGCGGGCGGCGTCGCCCCCGGCGGCGCCGCATCTTGCAGCAGAGTTCTCATGGTCGTGCTCTCCAAGGCTCGAATCGGGATTCAGAAGACGTGATACATGCCGAGCATCGCGCCGAACTGCGACGCGCCGGCGAGCGGCGTCGGGTCGTATTCGTAGACGGTCTGCGAACTCCGGCCGCTGTTCTTCGCGTAGCCGAGGTTCAGGTAAGCGACGGTGCGCTTCGACAGCGAATACGTCGTGCTCGCGATGAAAAGCGTCGGATGGCCGATCTGCGGCGTCGGCGAATCGGTGTGATAGACGCCGCCCGCGAAACCGAAGCGGCCGCTCGTCTGGTAGCGCGCGCCGCCCCAGACGATCGTGCGAGCGGGATCGAGCTCGCCCGTCATCCGCTCGACGCCGGCATAGACGGTGAGCGGCAGCGACGCGAACGCGTAGCGCGCGGCGAGCGTGCCGATGTCGCGCCGCAGCGCGGAGCGATCGGCGCCGCCGTCGATCGTGCCGTGCGACTGGTGCACGACCGCGCTCGCCGACAGCCCGTTGCTCGTGAACTGGCCGCCGAGCTCGAGCACGCGGCCCGCGCGCGAGTGGCCGGCGATGCCGCCGGTGGCGGCGAGCGCCTCGAAGTCGAAGCCGGCGAACGTCGCGGACTGGATCTTGATCGAGTTGTCGATGAAGTTCGCGGACAGCGGCACGAGCACGCCCTGGCCGCTGTACGACGCGTACCAGAGCGGATCGTAGAAGAGGGTCTTGTCGAACAGCGTGCTGAACTGGCGGCCGAGCGTGACGGTGCCGGCCGGCCCGCCGATGCCGACGTACGCGCCGCGAAAGAACGCGTAGCCCGGCACGGTCGCCGTGCCGTCGTTCAGGTTGATGCCTTGCTCGAGCTTGAAGAGCGCGCGCCAGCCGCCGCCGAGGTCCTCTTCGCCCTTCAGGCCGATCTGGGAAGGCAGGATTCCGTAATTTTGCAATCGCCATGCGGCTTTCTGGCCGTCGGCGCGTGACAGATACTGCACGCCCGCATCGGCGACGCCGTAGAGCGTGAGCGTCGACTGCGCGTGCGTCGGATCGGACAGTGCGGCGAGCGTCGCGGTTGCGGCGAGCGCGCGTCGTCTGCGAGTGTTTCTGAACGTCCTCATCGCTTCGTTTCTCCAAACCGTGTAATCGTTGTCGTTCGGGGGGCGTTGGCAGTGTCGGTAGCGGCAAAGCCGCTGCACAGCCGTTCAGATGAACGATGCGGAAAACCCTCAAGGCATCCTGAATGCCGTCGCGCCGCGGCGCGCGCGTGCGGCCGCGGCGCGGCGGCGCCGATGATGCGGTGCGGCAACGCGCCGGCACCGTTCAAATGGATGGGGCATTCGCGGGTTCGCGGCGCGGCGGTTTTCAAAAAAACCGGCGGCTATAATCGATCGCTCATCGGAGCGATCGAAGCACGCAAGGCCGGCGAGACGAGCGGGCAAGGGAGCGGTCAGTGGTGGCGATCAGAGCGGGTATTCGGCAGGACATCGATGCGCTGCGCGACGTGCCGGCGGCGATCGTGCTCGACGAAGCCGCGTGGCCGCCGCTTGCGCCGCGCCGGCGCGACTTCGACGGCGTCACGCAGACGCCGGGCGCGGCGTCGCGCGAGCTGAGCCTGTTCCTGCTCGACCTGTACGCGGTCGCGAGCCGCGCGTCGATCGGCGAGTTCGAATGCCGGTTCTTTCAGCTGCTGTCGCGTTATCTGCCGTTCGACGCAGGCTGGACGGGCGTCGCGAACCACACGCCGACCGGCCCCGTGATGCACAACAGCTACTTGTACCGGCTGCCGCACGAGTTTTTCATCGACTGGAAGCGCGTGCGCGATTGCGATCCGCTCGCGCACCGCACCTTGCACGGCGCGTACGGGCAGGCGGCGATCCTGTCGGTCGTCGAGCCTGGCCTCGACGGGCGTTTTCGCGACTGGTGCGTGAAGTACGGGCTCGCGCAGTTGATGTGCGTGTGCACGCTCGACCGGCGTTTCGGACTCACGACGTTTCTGTCGATCTACCGGCAGGGCCTGAATCGTCCGTTCACCGACGACGACGCGCGCCGCTACGAAGACGTGATTCCCCACCTCGCGGCCGCGCTGACGATCAATCGCGCCGCGCAATTGACCCGCTTGCGCAGCGAAGCGGCCGCATCGACGGTGCGCGCGATCTGCGACAACTTCGGCGTGCTGCATCACGCGGACGCGGGTTTCGGCGAGGTGCTGCGAACCGAGTGGCCGGACTGGGGCGGCTCGCGGCTGCCGCCCGCGTTCGTCGAGCATCTGCGCCGCCACGCGTCGCAGCCGTATTCGGGCGACGCGCTGTGCATGCGCTGCGTGCCCGTCGCGGGCCTGTACCAGCTCGAGGCGCGGCCGCGCTCGCTGCTCGACCGCCTGAGCCCGCGCGAGCTCGCGGCGATCCGCTATTACGGCGAAGGGCGCTCGCACAAGGAAGTCGCGCAGTGCATGGAGATCGCGCCCGCGACCGTGCGGCACTATCTGCGCTGCGCGTATCGCAAGCTCGGGATGCACGACAAGAGCCAGATCTCGGGCGTGCTCGGCGAGATCGATCGCGCGGCGCAGGGAATCGGCGCGGAGCCCGGCATCGACGAGTGACGCATGATCCGCGCGCGGCGAAGCGCGCGAAATGGTTGTGACCGCAACCATTTGGCTCTATGCTCGTCGCTTCATCGAACGAGGAGACACGCATATGGATCGAGCACCGGTGCGCGCGGCGATCGTCGGGATCGGCGCGATCGGCGGGCTGTTCTCGGCGGCGCTCGCGCGTGCGGGCTGGGACGTGAGTGCATTCGCGCGCGGCGCGACGCTCGACGCGTTGCGCGATCGCGGGCTGCGGATCGTCGGCGAGTCGGGGGAGGAAACGGCGGTTCCGCTGCGCGCGAGCGACGACGCGCATGCGCTCGGCGTGCAGGATTACGTAGTCATCGCGCTGAAGGCGCAGGCGCTGCCGGAACTCGCGACGCGCATCGCACCGCTCGTCGGGCCGCAAACGACTGTCGTCGCGGCGATGAACGGCCTGCCGTGGTGGTTCTTCGACGGCTTCGGCGGCCCGCTCGACGGCGCCGTGCTCGACGCGATCGATCCGGGCGGCGCGACGGCGGCGGCGCTGCCGCCCGCGCGCGCGATCGGCTGCGTGGTTCATCTGTCGTCGGCGACGCGCGAGCCGGGCGTCGTCGCGCGCGGGCGCGGCAACCGGCTGATCGTCGGCGCGCCGCGGCGCGAGCTGCTCGATCTTGCCGCGCGCTTCGCCGACGCGCTCGAGGCGGGCGGCTTCGACGTCGAGCGCTCGGCCGACATCCGCACCGACATCTGGGCGAAGCTCTGGGGCAACATGAACATGAATCCGCTGAGCGCGCTGACGGGCTCGGCGGCGGACCGCCTGCTCGACGACCCGTACACGCACGCGCTCGCGCTGCGGATGATGGAGGAGGCCGACGCGATCGGCGCGCGGCTCGGATTGTCGGCCGGGATGAGCGGCGCCGAGCGGATCGTGGTGACGCGCAGGCTGGGCGCGTTCAAGACGTCGATGCTGCAGGATCTGGAGGCGGGGCGGCCGCTGGAGATCGGGCCGATTCTGGGCGTGTTCCCGGAACTCGGCCGCAAGCTCGGCGTGCCGACGCCGTATTGCGACGCGGTGCTCGGGCTGCTGCGTCAGCGCGCGTTCAATTCCGGGCTGTGAGGTCCGGCGCGGCGGGCGACGGCCGATCGATGCGGGCGATTCGCCCGGCGCGTGATGCGGCGACGCGGCGCGCGTGTGCGAAAGCGGGGTGGGTGCGGGTTCAGCGTACGTCGTTCGGCGCACGTCGTTCGGGCGGGGGAGACGGGCGAAATGCGGGTGAAATACGGGCGAAACGCGTGCCGGACGTCGCCGATTCGACTACGGTTGCCGATCCACCGATCCACCGATCCACCGATCCACCGATCCACCGGCCGGAGGACTCGTCGATCTGCCGACCCTTCGCCCAACCGAACGAATAGTCGGCGCGAAACCCGACCCAATCATCCCTGCGCCGACCACCCGCCGCTCGGCTCCAACACCCGCGCTTCCGAGTCGAGCACGAGCCGGACACGAGCCTCCTGCATGCCGCCGGCCGAGCTCAATCCGTCCGTTCCCGCGCGCTCGCGATGATCTTGTCGAGCGCACGGCTGAACGTGGCCTTCTCGCTTTCGCTCAGACAGTCGAGCAGCGTCGCGTTCCACTTGCGCGCGATCGGCATGATCTTCCGGTTGAGCGCGACGCCGGCCGGCGTGAGCGCGATCAGCACGACGCGTCCGTCGTCGTCGCTCGGGCCGCGCCTGACGAGCCCGCGCCGGATCAGCGCCTCGGCCGCGCGGCTCGCCTGGCTCTTGTCGAGATTCGCGCGCCGCGCGAGCTCCATGATCGAGAACGGCCCGAACGCGCCGACCGACGCGATGATCCGCGCCTCGGGCAGCGATATGCCGAGCTTCGTCTGATAGAGCTCGCCGATGCCGCGATCGGAGAGCTTGTTCAGCACGTGCATCCGGTAAGTCATGAACTGGTCGAGCCCGACTTTGCTGCCTGCCATGTCGTGTCCTGAATGAGGGGTGCGGGCCCGATTGTTGCCGCATCGCGGCGCGCGGTCAACGGTGCCGTCCGCGCGCCGAACGCGCGACGCACGTCACGCCCGGCCGTAGCGCAGCCGCGTCAGTTGCTCGGCTTCGTTTTCCAGCAGGCGCGCGGCGTCGCGCAGCGCCGCGTCGAGCGTGATCGGCCCGGGCGCGGGCGAAAAGCAGCCGTCGAAATGATCGGACAATTGCGGCAGCGCCGCCGCGTCGATCGCGCCCGACAGCAGCGTCGCCGGCACGCCCGCCGCGCGCGCGTGCCGGCATGCGACGAACGGGGCCTTGCCGTGCAGCGTCTGCGCATCCGAGCGGCCTTCGCCCGTGATCATCCAGGTCGCGCCCGCGAGCGCCTCGTCGAGCCCGACCTGGCGCGCGACGACCTCGGCGCCCGGCTCGAAGCGCGCGCCGAGCACGTGCAGCGCGAAGCCGAGGCCGCCCGCGGCGCCGGCGCCGGGCAGGTCGCGGGCGCGGCCGGCGGAAGTGCCCGCGGGACGGCGGCCGAGCGCCGCCTCGACGAGCGTCGCGAAATGGCCGAGCGCGGCGTCGAGCGGCGCGACCTGCTCGCGCGTCACGCCCTTTTGCGGGCCGAACACGGCGGTTGCGCCGTGCTCGCCCGTGAGCGGATTGTCGACGTCGGACATCGCGACGAACGATGTGCCGGCCAGGCGTGCGTCGAGCTCCGCGACGTCGACGCTCGCGACCTGCGCAAGCCGCTCGGGCGTCGGATCGATCTCCCGGCCGTGCGCATCGAACGCGCGCAAGCCGAGGCCGGCCAGCAAGCCCGCGCCGGCGTCGTTCGTGCTGCTGCCGCCGAGCGCGACGTAGAAGGTACGCACGCCTTCGTCGAGGAGCGCGCGGATCGCGTCGCCGAGGCCCCGCGTGCTGCGCGCGGCGACGGGCACGCGCATGCCGGCCGGATCGGTGATGCCGACGATTTCCGCCGTCTCGACGATCGCCGTGCGCTCGTCGATGAGGCCGACGGCCGCGTCGCGCGGCGCGAGCGACGCGCCCGGCACGCGCAGCGTGCGACGCGCGCCGGCGTGCGCGAGGAGCGCATCGAGCGTGCCTTCGCCGCCGTCGGCCATCGGGCGGCGGCGCAGGACGGCGTCGGGGCGCGCCCGCGCGACGCCGGCGGCGATCGCGTTCGCGACCTGCTCGGCCGACAGCGACCCCTTGAACGAATCGGGCGCAATGACGACGACGGGCGCGGGCGAGTGCAGCGGCATGGTGTCTCCGGAGGCGGTTCGTGACGACGGGCCGATCGCGCGTGGGCAAGTCGGGCGGGCATGGCGAATGTGAGGGCGCACGCGCGCCGCGCGACGGCCGGCGAGGACCGTGAAGCGAGCTTACCGGATGCCCGGCGCGCGCGGGATACCGCGTTGCGCATGTTCGGGATCGCTCGGGGCGCGCCGCGCGCGATGCTGCGTCGCGCCAGGGCCCGAACTCGCGGTGAGGGGAAAATAGTTTGCTAGAATAGTCGATTCTTCCGGCCAAAGCCGTGCATCAAGCCGCCGACGGGACGCGCGCGAGGCTGACTAGGCCGCCAGGCGCGGCCTGCGCCCGATGCGCTCGCGCAAGCGAACGGACGGTGCGCGACAGCGCGTCCGCCGCAAGGCTGGCACGGCAAGGAAAAACCGATTCGCTCGAATAATTTTAGGACGATTGAAGCCATGGCTAACGTTGTTGAAAACCTCGGCAAGCTCGAACGCCGCGTGACGATCTCCCTGCAGAAGGAAGTCGTGCAGAAGGAGATCGACGCCCGCATCCAGAAACTCGCGAAGAACGTGCGCATGCCGGGCTTCCGCCCGGGCAAGGTGCCGCTCAAGATGGTCGCGCAGCAGTACGCGGGCCAGGTCGAGGCGGAGGTGCTGAGCGACAAGATCGGTCAGGAATTCTTCACGATCAGCCGTGCGGAAAACCTGCGCGTCGCGGGCCAGCCGAGCTTCTCGCCGAAGCAGGACATCACCGAAGGCGCGTACGCGTTCGACGCGACGTTCGAGGTGTACCCGGAAGTGCAGATCGGCGATCTGGCGAGCGCTGAAGTCGAGCGCTCGACGACGACGATCGGCGACGCCGAGATCGACCGCACGCTCGACATCCTGCGCAAGCAGCGCGTGCACTTCCACGCGCGCGGCGAAAGCGGCGAGCACGGCGACGGCGGCGCGGACGCGGCCGCGCAGAACGGCGATCGCGTGACGGTCGATTTCGTCGGCAAGATCGACGGCGTCGCGTTCCAGGGTGGCACGGCCGAAGACTTCGTGTTCGTGCTCGGCGAAGGGCGGATGCTGCCCGAATTCGAGACGGCCGCGCTCGGCCTGAAGGCGGGCGAGCCGCGCGAATTCGACCTGAAGTTCCCGGACGATTACCACGGCAAGGACGTGGCGGGCAAGACGGCGCAGTTCACGGTCACGATGAAGAAGGTCGAGTGGCCGCACCTGCCGGCGATCGACGCCGATTTCGCGAAGTCGCTCGGCGTCGAGGACGGCGATCTGACCAAGATGCGCAACGAGATCAAGGAAAACCTCGAGCGCGAGGCGAAGCGCCGCACGCAGTCGATCGTGAAGAACCAGGTGATGGACGCGCTCCTCAAGATCTCCGAGCTCGACGTGCCGAAGGCGCTCGTCGAGCAGGATCAGCAGCGCCTCGTCGAGATGGCCCGCCAGGACCTCGCGCAGCGCGGCGTGCCGAACGCGAAGGACGCGCCGATTCCGGCCGAGATGTTCGCCGAGCAGGCCGAGCGCCGCGTGAAGCTCGGCCTCGTGCTCGCCGAGCTCGTGAAGGCGAACGGCCTCGAGGCGAAGCCGGAGCAGATCCGGGCGGAAGTCGACGAATTCGCGAAGAGCTACGAAGACCCGAAGGAAGTGGTCCGCTGGTATTATTCGAATCAGCAGCGCCTTGCCGAAATGGAAGCGTTCGTCGTTGAGAGCAACGTCGTCGATTTCGTGCTGGGCAAGGCGAAGGTGACGGACAAGGAAGTAAGCTTCGAGGCACTGGCGAGCGCAACGGCGCAAGCTTAAGTGTCGCTCTAGCGGCGTGCCGGCTGTCGGAGCGACGACGGCCCGCACGCCGTTTTTCATTGGGGCGGCGCCGCGTGCGACGTTCTCCGGCTCGTTTCCTGCCGTTCAATACTCATTCTCGGACAAGGCTCATTGAATGATTAATCGCGCTCAATTGCTGGACACGTTGGCTTCGCAAGCCCCGCGGGATTTCGAGGCGCAAGCGCTCGGGCTCGTGCCGATCGTCGTCGAGACGAGCGGCCGCGGCGAGCGTTCGTACGACATCTACTCGCGGCTCCTGAAAGAGCGCATCGTGTTCATGGTCGGCGAAGTCAACGACCAGACGGCGAATCTCGTGGTCGCGCAGTTGCTGTTCCTCGAAAGCGAGAATCCCGACAAGGACATCAGCCTCTACATCAACAGCCCGGGCGGCTCGGTGTCGGCCGGGATGGCGATCTACGACACGATGCAGTTCGTGAAGCCGGACGTGTCGACGCTCTGCATGGGCCTCGCGGCCAGCATGGGCGCGTTCCTGCTCGCGGCGGGCGCGAAGGGCAAGCGCTACGCGCTGCCGAACGCGCGCGTGATGATCCACCAGCCGCTCGGCGGCGCGCGCGGCCAGGCGTCGGACATCGAGATCCAGGCGCGCGAGATCCTCTACCTGAAGGACCGCCTGAATCACCTGCTCGCTCATCACACCGGTCAGGACGTCGAGCGCATCGCGCGTGACACCGACCGTGATAATTTCATGTCCAGCGAAGATGCGAAGGCGTACGGGCTGATCGACCACGTGTCGACGAAGCGTCCGTAAGCTTTAGTGGGGTGCCGCCCCAATAGGGGTGGCGCCCGCCACGCGCCCCGAGCATCTGCGGCAAAAGAACATCGCCGCCGTCTCCCGAGTATTTACCAGGTCATGGTGTCGGGGACAAACGGCGTATCATGTAACTCACGTGTCCGGAGGCTCTACATTCATGGCGGACAAGAAAGGTTCGAACAGCGAGAAGCTGTTGTATTGCTCGTTTTGCGGCAAAAGCCAGCATGAGGTGAAAAAACTCATCGCGGGGCCGTCTGTGTTCATCTGCGATGAATGCATCGACTTGTGCAACGAGATCATTCGTGACGAAGCGGCCGCGGCGGGCGTCGAAGCCAGCCTGTCCAAATCCGACCTGCCGAGCCCGCAGGAAATTCGCGACATCCTCGATCAGTACGTGATCGGGCAGGAGCGCGCGAAGAAGATCCTCGCCGTCGCCGTCTACAATCACTACAAGCGCCTGAAGCATCTCGACAAGAAGGACGATGTCGAGTTGTCGAAGAGCAATATCCTGCTGATCGGCCCGACGGGCTCCGGCAAGACGCTCCTCGCTCAGACCCTCGCGCGCCTCTTGAACGTGCCGTTCGTGATCGCCGACGCGACCACGCTGACGGAAGCCGGCTACGTGGGCGAGGACGTCGAGAACATCATTCAGAAGCTGCTGCAGAACTGCAACTACGAGGTCGAGAAGGCGCAACGCGGAATCGTCTACATCGACGAGATCGACAAGATCAGCCGCAAGTCGGACAACCCGTCGATCACTCGCGACGTATCGGGCGAGGGCGTGCAGCAGGCGCTGCTCAAGCTCGTCGAGGGCACGATGGCGTCGGTGCCGCCGCAGGGCGGCCGCAAGCATCCGAACCAGGATTTCATCCAGGTCGACACGACCAACATCCTGTTCATCTGCGGCGGCGCGTTCGACGGCCTCGAGAAAGTGATCACCGATCGCACCGAGAAGACGGGCATCGGTTTCGGCGCGACCGTGAAGAGCAAGCAGGAGCGGGATGCGGGCGAAGTGCTGCGCGAGGTCGAGCCGGAGGATCTGATCAAATTCGGGTTGATCCCCGAGCTGATCGGCCGTCTGCCTGTCGTCGCGACGCTCGGCAAGCTCGACGAAGCCGCGCTGATGAAGATTCTCGTCGAGCCGAAGAACGCGCTCGTCAAGCAGTATCAGAAGCTTTTCGCGATGGAGCGGGTCGAACTCGAAATCCGGCCGGACGCGCTGCAGGCGGTCGCCCGCAAGGCGATCCGTCGCAAGACGGGCGCGCGCGGGCTGCGTTCGATCATCGAGCAGGCGCTCCTCGACGTGATGTACGAGTTGCCGACCCTCAAAGGGGTCAGCAAGGCGATCATCGACGACAATGTCATCGAAGGAGACGGCAAACCGTTATTGATTTATGAGGACACGCCGAAAGTGGCGGGTTCGAATTGACCGGCTTTGACGTTTGATGTGCAAAAAAGCCGTTCATGGAATCGTGAACGGCTTTTTTTCGTTTATCTTGTGGGTAACTCTGACTCGAACCGAACGGTAACCTTTTTACTGAATATTTCCCACGCGCTGAAGGCTTGCAATCCGTTGTGCCGGCCTTACTTATCGAACAATTGATTCCACTCATGGGGAAATGAAATGTCAGGCACCCAACTTCTCCCGCCGGAACGCACCACGCTCCCGCTGCTGCCGCTGCTGCCGCTGCGGGATGTCGTCGTTTTCCCGCACATGGTGATTCCGCTCTTCGTGGGCCGGCCGAAGTCGATCAAGGCCCTGGAAGTTGCGATGGAAGGCGGCAAGCACATCATGCTCGTCGCCCAGAAGACGGCCGCAAAGGATGAGCCGACCGAAAAGGACATGTACGACGTCGGCTGCATCGCGAACATCCTGCAGATGCTGAAGCTGCCCGACGGCACCGTGAAGGTGCTGGTCGAGGGCTTGCAGCGCGCGCGCGCGCTGTCGATCGAAGAGCAGGAGACGCAGTTCTCGTGCGAAGTGATGCCGCTCGAACCGGATCACGCGGACAGCGCCGAGACGGAAGCGCTGCGCCGCGCGATCGTGTCGCAGTTCGACCAGTACGTGAAGCTGAACAAGAAGATCCCGCCCGAAATCCTGACGTCGCTGTCGGGTATCGACGAGGCGGGCCGGCTCGCCGACACGATCGCCGCGCACCTGCCGCTCAAGCTCGACCAGAAGCAGCACATCCTCGAGATGTTCCCGGTCATCGAGCGTCTCGAGCACCTGCTCGCGCAGCTCGAGGCCGAGATCGACATCCTGCAGGTCGAAAAGCGCATCCGCGGGCGCGTGAAGCGCCAGATGGAGAAGAGCCAGCGCGAGTACTACCTGAACGAGCAGGTCAAGGCGATCCAGAAGGAACTGGGCGAAGGCGAGGAAGGCGCGGATCTCGAGGAGCTCGAGAAGCGCATCAACGCCGCGCGCATGCCGAAGGAAGCGAAGAAGAAGGCCGACGCCGAGCTGAAGAAGCTCAAGCTGATGTCGCCGATGTCGGCGGAAGCGACCGTCGTGCGCAACTACATCGACACGCTGATCGCGCTGCCGTGGCGCAAGAAGAGCAAGGTCAACAACGATCTTGCGAACGCCGAGAAGGTGCTCGACGAGGATCACTACGGCCTCGAGAAGGTCAAGGAGCGGATTCTCGAGTATCTTGCGGTGCAGCAACGCGTCGACAAGGTGAAGGCGCCGATCCTCTGCCTCGTCGGGCCCCCGGGCGTCGGCAAGACCTCGCTCGGCCAGTCGATCGCGCGCGCGACGAACCGCAAGTTCGTCCGGATGGCGTTGGGCGGCGTGCGCGACGAAGCCGAGATCCGCGGCCACCGCCGCACCTACATCGGCTCGATGCCGGGCAAGATCCTGCAGAGCCTGTCGAAGGTCGGCGTGCGCAATCCGCTTTTCCTGCTCGACGAAGTCGACAAGATGGGGATGGATTTCCGCGGCGATCCGTCGTCGGCGCTGCTCGAAGTGCTCGATCCGGAACAGAACCACACGTTCGCCGACCACTACGTCGAGGTCGATTTCGATCTGTCGGACGTGATGTTCGTCGCGACGTCGAACTCGCTGAACATTCCGCCGCCGCTCCTCGATCGGATGGAAGTGATCCGTCTGTCGGGCTACACGGAAGACGAAAAGGTCAGCATCGCGCAGCGCTACCTGCTGCCGAAGCAGAAGAAGAACAACGGCCTGAAGGAGGGCGAGGTCGAGGTCACCGAGCAGGCGATCCGCGACATCATCCGCTACTACACGCGGGAAGCCGGTGTGCGGTCGCTCGAGCGCGAAATCTCGAAGATTTGCCGCAAGGTCGTGAAGATGCTGCTGCTGAAGAAGGCAACGGGCGCGATCAAGGTCGACGGCGAGAACCTCGACACGTTCCTCGGCGTGCGCAAGTACGATTTCGGCCTTGCCGCGAAGGAGAACCAGGTCGGTCAGGTCACGGGGCTCGCGTGGACCGAAGTAGGCGGCGATCTGCTGACGATCGAGGCGGCCGTGATGCCCGGCAAGGGCAACGTGATCCGCACGGGCTCGCTCGGCGACGTGATGAAGGAATCGGTGGAGGCCGCGCGCTCGGTCGTGCGCTCGCGCTCGCGCCGGCTCGGCATCAAGGATGAGGCGTTCGAGAAGCAGGACATCCACATCCACGTGCCCGAAGGCGCGACGCCGAAGGACGGTCCGTCCGCCGGCATCGCGATGACGACGGCGCTCGTGTCGGTGCTGACGGGCATCCCGGTGCGCGCCGACGTCGCGATGACGGGCGAGATCACGCTGCGCGGCGAAGTGCTGCCGATCGGCGGGCTGAAGGAGAAGTTGCTCGCGGCGCACCGCGGCGGCATCAAGCTCGTGCTGATTCCGGAAGAGAACGTGAAGGATCTCGCGGACATTCCGGACAACGTGAAGAACGCGATCGAAATCGTGCCGGTTCGCTGGATCGACAAGGTGCTCGAGCTTGCGCTCGAACGTTTGCCGAGCGCGCTGCCGGAAGAAGAGGCGAAAGCGGCGGCGCCCGTTGCGGAACCCGCGAAGGACGCAGGCTCGTCCGAAGTCGTCAAGCACTGAGCGCGCGCAAGCAATTTGCGTTCTGCTGAACAAGCCCACGGTCGCAAGGCCGTGGGCTTTGTTTTTGCGCGGCGTGATGACGGAGCGTGCTTCCCGCGTGCCGGGCCAGGAGGCGAGCGCGTCTCGGCGTTTCGTTGTGGGTTTTCTCTGGTTCGCGGGGCTGCGTGTGCGCGCTTCATGCACGGCGTGAAGCGGCGGCCGACCCCGGAGTGCGGATGAAACGAGCGAGACCGAGTCGATCGACCGTGGCGCAATGCACGTTGATTGGCCGAGGTCATGGGCGGCGCGCGAGCCCGATGCGCTGTCCGGCCGGCGAACCGGCCGTGGCCGCGTCACGATAATGCGCGGCGGGCTTCGGCGCGTTCGGGGGTGGGGCGGCGAGCGCGGCGGCGGCAAGCCGCGCCGGCCGGCGAGGCGATCGACATCCGCGCGCCAGCCGTGTCCGAATTGAGGCTTGGCAAAGCGTTGAAGGTTGCGCTAAAATCACCGGCTAGCTGCTTGAGGGGTGCGATGCCCCGATCGAGAACGGCGTGAATCCGGAGCGGGTGCTTAGCTCAGTTGGTAGAGCGGCGCCCTTACAAGGCGTAGGTCGGGAGTTCGAGCCTCTCAGCACCCACCATTTCCGTTTCGCGGCACGCGTTCGAAGCAGACAGGAGCAGCAACCGAAACCCGCATGGCGATTCGCTTTGCGGGTTTTTTGTTTTGAGGCTTCGCCAACTCGATGCGGGCGCGCGACGCGGGCGCTCCGCGTGGTGGGGCGTCGCGATGTCCGCCGTAAGGCGTCCACGCGGCGCGGAGCCGCATTGCGATTCGCCCGAGCGTCGAGCGCGCGTCGTTCTGGCGGAGCGGCCGGCGAGCGCCGTCGGGAGCGCCCGTCTGGCCGCGTGCGGGGTTTGTCCTGCGCGCGGGATGTGCACGAGATGCGCTGCGCGGTGGCGCCGCTAAGCGGACTGCCTCGTGTGGTCCCGGCGCTTGTTCACCGCATCGTCGAGCATCCGCTCGGCATTGCTGAACGCGTCGCGCAGCGCGACGTACACGTCCTCGTCGGATTCGCGATTCGACACGATCTCGCGCCCCGGAATCGTCACGTCGACATGCACGTCGAACGGCTTGCCCTGGTGCTTGTGTCTGTCGTCGAGGATCACGCTGACCCGGCAGCGGATGATGTCGGCGCAATGGCGTTCGAGCTTGGCGGCGTGGCGGGCGACGGCTTCTTCGAGCGCGTTGGAGCGAGGCATTCCTTGAATCGAGACTTCGAGCGGTAATTTCATTGTTGTACTCGGTGAAAAACGTGGTTGGTCGTGCGTATGCGTCGTCGGCCGCATGCGGCGCGCGCCGTTGGTCGATGCGGTTCGGCTTCTTGCGTGCCGCGACGCCCTTATTGTTCGCCGCGGCGCGAATGCCGGCTTGATGTCGATCAACGCCCGGCGGTTGCGCGGGCGGGCACGGGATGCGCCGGCGGCACGAGCGCCGCGCGATGCGGCGGCGCAACGTGTGCAAACGGGAAGGGGCGTATCGCCTGCGGCGCGAGCGTTGCGCGTCGAGTCGCGTCGCGTCGTGGGTTGCGCGTGCCCGTAAGCGCGGCATGGCTTCGTTGACTCAGGTCAACGTCGAGCCGGGCGCCTGCCCTAGGCTGAGGCTGTCGTTGCATTCGTTCGGCGTCATGCAAGGAGCGTCTCCATGAATCATCGCACGCGGCCTTTCAAGGCAGGCAGTCACGAAGTGGTCTATCCCGGACTCGCGCAAGATCCCTATGCGATGCGTCGCAAGCTGCACGAGCCGACGGTGTGTCCCACATGCGGCGCGGTTTTCAGCGCCGGGCGCTGGCAGTGGCTCGCGCGTCCCGACGACGCGCACGAGCATCAATGCGGCGCCTGTCAACGAACCGCCGAGCGCATGCCGGCCGGCTATCTCCATATCGACGGACCGTTCGCGAGCGAGCATCTGTCGGAACTGCTGCAGTTGTTGCGCCATCACGAGGAGCGGGCGCGCGCGGGACATCCGATGCAGCGGATCATGGCGATCGACACCGACGGCGGCGCGACCGTCGTGACCACCACCGACGTCCATCTGGCGCGCAATCTCGGCTCGGCGCTGAAATCCGCGTATCAGGGCTCGCTCGACCTGAAATACAGTCAGGACGAACAACTCGTTCGCGCGTATTGGCGTCGGTGAGCGGCTCGCGCGGCGGCATTCGTGCTGGCGCGTGCTCTTGCGCGCGTGTGCGTGTCGAGGCGGCGCCGTGCGTCGGCCGCGTGCTTGATTGCATAATCGGCGAGCGCTCGCCGTAAGGGCATCGATAGCGTGCGAATGCGCTGCTGAGCCGTCTGGAGCGCCGGTGATGCGCGCATCGCGTGACGCACCGCATGCGATCCGAAGGTGGCTGCATGTTCGTGCGGGTTCGATCGCCCCGCTTTTGCACGCGGAGGCAACATGCCCTGGACCGCCGAACGCTACCCGGCGTCGATGCGCAATCTGACGCCCTGGGTGCGCGACAAGGCAATCGAGATCGCCAATGCGCTGCTGAGAGACGGGATGTCGGAAGGCAGCGCGATACGCATCGCGATCGCGCAGGCGAAGCGCTGGGCGAGGGCGAGGCGCCGCGTCGTTGTAGGCGCAACCGGTGACGAATGGTCTCGATGAGCGCGAAAGCGCGGCGGGCGCGTGTCGCGTGACGGGAAAGCGTGTTGCGGTACGTGTCGATCTGTCGGTTGGGCGCCGAAGGCGGGCAAGGCTTATCTCGCAGGCGACAGGCGAATTGCCGTTGCGCTCGGATGACAATATCGGATAATATTTCGGATTGCCACCGCGCTCTCGCGGTAGCTGCCGGGACCGGCCGAGCGTATGCCTTCGATGGGCGTGCGGCATCTCGTCCGATTTCGCGTCCCGGCCACGCAAGCAAGACCAAGGAGCGGTAGTTCAGTCGGTTAGAATACCGGCCTGTCACGCCGGGGGTCGCGGGTTCGAGTCCCGTCCGCTCCGCCATCATCCCGAAAGGCGAACTCCGGTTCGCCTTTTTTCTTGCCCGCTGTTGTAATATCGGGCGTTTTGTCCAGCTCACGCCGCCACGCATGCTCGATTTCTTTCGCAATCACCAGCGCCTGATGATGTTTTTCCTGCTCCTGATCGTGCTGCCGGGGCTTGGGATCGTCGGCATTCAGGGTTTCCGTGGGTTCTTCGACGAAAGCGCGAACGTCGCGGCCGTCAACGGGCGCAAGATCACGCGCGCGGAGTTCGACGGCATGCTGCGCCAGCAGGTCGACCAGGCGCGCCAGATGCTCGGCGCGCAGTTCGACGCGAAAGCGTTCGACACGCCCGAGCGTCGCCAGCAACTGCTCGACGGCCTGATCCAGCAGCGCGCGCTCGCCGACGAGACGCAGCGCCTGCATCTGACCGCATCGGACGGCGCCGTGCGCCAGACGCTGCTGGGCGATCCGGTGATCGCGTCGCTGAAGAAGCCGGACGGCTCGTTCGACGCAGAGCGCTACACGCAGATGCTCGCGATGCAGGGCATGACGGCCGACCAATACCAGGAGCGCGTGCGCTACAACCTCGCGTTGCAGCAGATTCCGGCGAGCATCGTGTCGAGCGCGTTCACGCCGAAGAGCGTCGCGCGCCGTCTGACCGAGCTCGCCGAGCAGCAGCGCGAAGTGCAGCCGATGGTGCTGAAATCGGCCGACTACGCGGCGAAGGTGCAGCCGACCGACGCGCAGATCTCCGCTTACTACGACGCGCACAAGCAGGCGTTCGCGACGCGCGAGACGGCGACGATCCAGTATCTCGTGTACTCGCAGGCGGCGGCCGCCGCCTCGGCGCAGCCGAGCGACGTCGACATCAAGCAGTACTACGACGACAACATCGCGCGCTACCGCACCGACGCGCAGGTGCGCGTGAGCCATATCTTCATCGCCGCGGGGAAGGATGCGAGCGCGGCCGAGAAGGCCGCCGCGAAGGCGAAGGCCGAGCAGCTGCTCGCCGACGTGAAGGCGCATCCGGACCAGTTCGCGCAGATCGCCGAGAAGAACTCGCAAGACGCGCCGTCGGCGGCGAAGGGGGGTGACCTCGGCTTCATCACGCGCGGCTCGACCGCGGGCGGCGCGGCGTTCGACGACGCAGCGTTCGCATTGAAGAAGGGCGACATGAGCGGCGTCGTGCAGGGCGATTTCGGCTTTCACATCCTGAAGGCGACCGACGTGAAGCCGGCCGTCGTGAAGCCGCTCGCGGAAGTGAAGGAGTCGATCGCGGCCGACCTGAAGCAGCAGTTCGCGGCGAAGGCGTTCGCGGACAACGCGGAAGGCTTCTCGTCGACCGTCTACGAAAAGGCGAAGAGCCTGCAGCCGGCCGCCGACAAGTACAAGCTGACGATCCAGACCGCGACGGTGTCGCCGCAACCGAACCCGGCGCTGCCGCCCGACAGCCCGCTCAACAACGCGAAGTTCCTCGCGGCCGTGTTCGCCGCCGATTCGGTGAAGAACGGCAACAACACGCAGGCGGTCGACATCGGCAACAACACGCTGATCGCCGCGCGCGTGACGAATTATCAGCCGTCGACCGTGCCCGCGCTCGGCGCGATCAAGGATCAGGTGCGCGCGAAGGTGGCGGCCGAAGAGGCGGCGCGCCTTGCGAAGCAGGACGGCGAAGCGAAGCTCGCGGAGCTGCGCAAGTCGAAGTCGACGGCGGGCTTCGCCGCGCCTGACAAGATCTCGCGCACGCAGGCGCATGGGCTGCCGCCCGCGGCCGTCAGCGCGATCTACAAGGTCGATCCGAAGACGCTGCCCGCGTACGTCGGCATCGATCTCGGCGCCGACGGCTATGCGATCTTCCGCGTGAATTCGGTCGTGGCGGCGGCGCCCGTCGACGATCAGCGCCTCGCGGCCGCCCAGCAGCAGCTCGCGCAGGTGTACGCGCAAAGCGAGACGCAAGCGTATCTCGCGTCGCTGCGCGCGCGCTCGAAGGTCAAGGTGTACGGCCAGAGCGCCGATAACGCGCAGCAAGGTTCGAACTGACGGACCGCGACCGGCGGCGCGTACGAGCGCGCCCGCTCGATGCAAAACAGCCCCGCCATCGAGCGGGGCTGTTTCGTTTCGGCGTGCGCCCCGGAGCGCGGCTGCGTTTCGGGCGATGCGGGATGGTCAGCGGTGCGGCGCGCGCTTGCGCGCCGCCGAATTGTCGCGATTGTCACGCGGTATCGGCGCTGACGTCGGCCTTCGGCGCGTTACCGTCAGCGTGCCACCGTCAGCGCGACGACGTCCGCAGCAGCGGCTTGAGGGCCGGCCACACGTTGTCGAGCAACTGGCGCTGCGCGGCCTGCGTCGGATGGATCTGGTCGGCCTGGAACATGTCGGGCTTGTTCTCGATGCCGGCGAGCAAGAACGGCACGAGCGGCACGCGCATCTCCTTCGACAGCGTCGCGTACATCCCGTGGAACTTCTGCGTGTAGTCCGGGCCGTAATTCGGCGGCACGTACATGCCGACGAGCAGCACTTGCGCGCGCGCCTGCCGCGCCTGCGCGACGATCTCGCGCAGGTTGCTTTCGGTCGCGGCGAGCGGCACGCCGCGCAGCGCGTCGTTCGCGCCGAGCTCGACGACGACGACGGCGGGCTTCAGCCGCGCGAGCACCGCGGGCAGCCGCGCGCGGCCGCCGCTCGTCGTGTCGCCGGAGATGCTCGCGTTCGCGACGCTATAATCGATTCGCTCGGCCGCGAGACGCGTGCGCATCAGCGCGACCCAGCCCGTGTCGCGCGGCAGGCCGTACTCGGCCGACAGGCTGTCGCCGAGCACCACGATCACGGGCTTGCTGCCGTGTGCGCCGGTCGAGGGCGCGGCGTTCGTCGCCGCGGATGCCGGGCCGGCGAGCGCCGCGATCGCGGCAAGTGTTGCGCCAACCTTCCAGTGAAATGTGCGTTTCATGCTCAAGATTACCGATCCGATCATCGAAGTGCGGAATGTGTGCAAGCGTGTCGCCGACGCCGCCGGCGAACTGACGATCCTCGACCGCATCGATCTGACGGTTCGCGCCGGCAGCAGCGTCGCGATCGTCGGGGCGTCGGGGTCGGGCAAATCGACGCTGCTCGGTCTGCTCGCCGGCTTGGACAGCGCGACCGAGGGCACGGTTCGCCTGTTCGGCCAGGATCTCGGCCAGCTCGACGAGGATGCGCGCGCGGCGCTGCGCAACGGCGCGGTCGGCTTCGTGTTCCAGTCGTTCCAACTGATGCCGCATCTGAGCGCGCTGGAGAACGTGATGCTGCCGCTCGAGCTGCAAGGCGGCGTCGGCGCGCGCGAGGCCGCGCAGCGCGCGCGCGCGTTGCTCGAAGAGGTCGGGCTCGGCGCGCGCACCGGTCACTATCCGAAGCTCCTGTCGGGCGGCGAGCAGCAGCGCGTCGCGCTGGCGCGCGCGTTCGTCACGCGCCCGGCGCTGCTGTTCGCCGACGAACCCACGGGCAGCCTCGATGCGGCGACGGGCCATGCGGTGATCGACCTCATGTTCGAGCTGAACCGCGCGCACGGCGCGACGCTCGTGCTCGTCACGCACGATCCGGAGCTCGCGCGCCGCTGCGAGACGACGGTCGTGCTCGAGGCGGGGCGTCTGCGCGGTGCGGACCGCGCGCGGCAAGAGGCGAGCTGACGCGGCGCGAACGGCGGCGCAGCAGCGGCTCGACCGCCGTCGCTCGCGCGCCGCACGTGCATTACTTGCCGAGCGCCTTGCGCGCGCGCGCGATCAGCGTCGACGTCGACGAATCGTGCTTCGCGGGATCGGGCTGCGCGGCCGTCAGGTCCGCCTCGACGATCTTGCCGAGGATCTTGCCGAGCTCGACGCCCCACTGGTCGAACGGGTTGATGTTCCACACGGCGGCCTGCACGAGCACCTTGTGCTCGTAGAGCGCGATCAGCGCGCCGAGCGCGCGCGGCGTGAGCGCGTCGACGAGGAGCGTCGTCGTCGGCCGGTTGCCGGGGAACGTCAGGTGCGGCGCGAGCTCCGGCTTCTCCGGGCCCGCGATCTTGCGCGCCTCGTCGAGCGTGCGGCCGAGCATCAGCGCCTCGCTTTGCGCGAAGCAGTTCGCGAGCAGCTTCGGGTGGTGGCTCGCGAGCGGATGCTCGGGCGTGAGCACGGCGACGAAATCGATCGGCACGAGCGTCGGGCCCTGGTGCAGCATCTGGAAGAACGCGTGCTGGCCGTTCGTGCCGGGCTCGCCCCACGTGACGGCGGAGGTCGGGTAGCCGACGAACGCGCCGTCGATTCGCGCGGACTTGCCGTTGCTCTCCATCTCGAGCTGTTGCAGATACGACGGCAGGTAATGCAGCGCTTCCGAATAAGGCGCGACGAGATAGCTCTGCGCGCCGAAGAAATTGCGATACCAGATGCCGACGAGGCCTTGCAGCACCGGCAGGTTGCGCTCGAGCGGCGCGGTGCGGAAGTGCTCGTCCATGTCGTGCGCGCCGGCGAGCAGTTCGCCGAAGCGCTCCGGCCCGATCGCGATCATGATCGACAGGCCGACCGCCGACCACAGCGAGTAGCGGCCGCCGACCCAGTCCCACATCTCGAACACGTTGGTTTCGGCGATGCCGAACTTGACGACTTCGGCGGGGTTCGCCGACACGCCGACGAAATGCTTCGCGAGCGCGCCCTCCGGGCAGCCCTTCGCGACGAACCAGTCGCGCAGCGAGCGCGCGTTCGTCATCGTCTCGAGCGTCGTGAAGGTCTTCGACACGATGATCGCGAGCGTCTCTTCCGGATCGATCCGCTCGAGCACGCGTGCGAGATCGGCGCCGTCGACGTTCGACACGAAGTGCGTCGCGATGTCGGGCGTCGCGACGTGATGCAGCGCGTGGACGACCATCTTCGGCCCGAGGTCCGACCCGCCGATGCCGATGTTCACGACGTGGCGAATCCGCTTGCCGGTGTAGCCCGTCCATGCGCCGCTGCGCACCGCGTCGGAAAAGCGCGCCATCTTCGCGCGTTCGGCCGCGACCTGCGCGTGGAACGGCGCGTCGGGCGAACTCGCGCGCAGCGCGGTGTGCAGCGCCGCGCGGCCTTCGGTCGGGTTCACGATTTCGCCCGCGAACATCGCGTCGCGGCGCGCCTCGACGCCCGCTTCGCGCGCGAGCTGCACGAGCAGGGCGAGCGTCGCGTCGGTGATGCGGTTCTTCGAGAAATCGGCCGCAAGGCCGCCGCCTTCGAACGTGAAGCGTTCGGCGCGCGTCGGCGCGGGATCGTTGGCGGGGGCGAACCAGTCGCGCAGATGCGCGTCGCGGATCTCTTCGTAGTGCGCTTGCAGCGCGGGCCAAACGGGGAGCGAATTCAGCGTCATGGCAATCAGGAGCGAAACGGCTTGAACCGGGGAGGGCCGCGCCTGCGCGCCGGCGCGCGGCATGCAGGCGGACGAGGAGCCCGCCTGCGCGGCGGGACGATCAGTATAGCGGCGCTTGGCCCGACGTGGCGGGTCGCGTATAAAACAGCCGATTGATCAGCAGGCGCACGGCGGCCGCGAGCTCGCCCGCGGCTGTGCCCGCCGGGCCCGCCCCCGCCGCGCACAGCCGCTCGGCGGCGAGCCCGTGCAGGTAGACGCCCGCGAGCGCCGCTTCGTAGCGCGGCATCCGCTGCGCGAGGAATGCGCCGATCAGGCCGCCCAGCACGTCGCCCGTGCCGCCTGTGGCGAGCGCCGCGTTGCCGGTCGGGTTGATCGCGACGCGGCCGTCGGGCGCCGCGATCACGGTGCCGGACCCCTTCAGCGCGACGATCGCCGAAAAGCGCGCGGCGAGCGCGCGCGCGGCCGCGACGCGATCGCGCTGGACGTCGGCCGCGTCGGTCGACAGCAGGCGCGCTGCTTCGAGCGGGTGCGGCGTGAGCACGGCGGCGTCGCCCGCGCGGCCGCGCGCGGCGAGCGCGTCGGCAAGCTCGGGCGTTTTCGCGATCAGGTTCAGCGCGTCGGCGTCGATGAGCTTCGGCGCGTCGAGCCGCAGCAGCGCCGCGAGCGTGTGCGCGGCGTGCTCGCTCGCGCCGAGCCCGCAGCCGATCGCGAGCGCGGTGAGCGCGGCCGTCGGCAACGCGTCGGCCGGATGCAGCATCAGTTCCGGATACGGCGGATCGTACGGCGGCGCGCCCGCGCCGACGAAGCCGACGTGGACCTTGCCCGCGCCCGCGAAGAGCGCCGCGCGCGCGGCGAGGATCGGCGCGCCGCACATGCCCGTGTCGCCGCCGACGATCGCGATGCTGCCGTACGTGCCCTTGTGCGACGCGAACGCGCGCTCGGGCAGGCGCGCGTCGAAGAGATCGGGCGCGTTCAGCCGGATCGCGGGCGCGACGGCCTCGTCGAGATCGAGGGGCGCGACGTGAATCTCGCCCGCCAGGTCGCGCCCGTCGCCCGTGTAGAGGCCGGGCTTCGCGGCGATGAACGACAGCGTGTCGGTTGCCGCGACGGCCGGGCCCGCGCCGACGCGCATGCCGGTGTCGCTGTCGAGGCCGCTCGGCACGTCGAGCGCGAGCACGCGGCCCGTGTGCCGCGCGCGCGCCGCGATTCGCTGCGCGATCGCCGCGTACGCGCCGTCGAGCGGCCGCGCGAGGCCGATGCCGAACAGGCCGTCGACGAGCCAGCCGTAGCCGTCGAATGATTCGGGGGCCGCTTCGTCGATCGGCACGTTCGCCGCGCGCGCGCGCTCGAGCGCCCAGCGCGCGTCGTCGGGCTTCGCTTCGATCGGCATCCAGGCGTCGGCCGCGAAGCCGAGCCGGCGCAGCTCGGCCGCGGCGACGAGCGCGTCGCCGCCGTTGTTGCCGGGGCCGACCGCGAACCAGACGGGGCGAGGGTCGCTGACGAGCCGCGCGGCGAGCCATTGCGCGGCGGATTTGCCCGCGCGGTCCATCAGCGTGTGAGGCGGCAGCGTGGCGGTGGCCGCGGTCTCGACGTCGCGCAGCTCGGCGACGGTCAAGAGCGGCTCGCTCGCGTGAATCGGCGGCGCGTCGAACGGCTCGGGAGAAGGGGGCGGGGCGGAATCGGCAGAGAGGATCATGGGCGGCTCGCGATCACGCGCCGCCCCGCGCGCGGCGGCAACGGCGTCAGGTGGCAAAGCGCTCCGCGCGCAGCGCGGCGAGCGTGTCGGCGGGCACGCGGTGCGCGCCGCCGCCGACGTCATCTGCCACCACTTTAGCAGACCCGAACGCAAGGCCCCAGCCCGCCGGGCCGTGGCCGAAATTGACGAAGACCCGCGGGTCGGCGGTCGGCCCGACGACGGGCAGGCCGTCCGGCGACAACAGCTTCGCGCCCTGCCACGCGCGCGCGGCGGAGATTTTCGCGATGCCGGGCAGCCAATCGTGCGTCGCCTGGCCGAGGAGCGCGAGCGCGGTCTCGGAGAGCGGCTCGGGCAGCGGCCGCGCGGTGTCCTTCGCGCTTTGCAGCACGGCGGCGCCGCCAATCCGCAGCCGCTGGCCGAGCCGCGTGATCGCGATCCGCTTGACCGAGTCGACGATGCTCAGATGCGGCGCGTGCTCCTCGTACGCGAGCGGCGCCGTCAGCGTGTGGATGCGCACCGGATGTAGCGGCGCGCGCACGCCGAGCGGCTCGACGAGCGAAAGGCTCTCCGTGCCCGCGGCGACGACGATCGCGTCGGCCGAGATCACGTCGACTTCCTTCGCCTTCGCCGCGCGCGGATCGGCCGGATCGGGCGCGAGCTCGACGGCCGCGCGCTTCGCGTCGGTGCGGATCGCCGCGGCCGCGCGGCCGAGCCGGAACTGCACGTCGTGCTCGTCGAGCACCTGCTTGACGAGCTTCACGAGCAGCGGGCAATTCGCGGTGCGCTCCTGCGCGAACAGCACGCCGCCCGCGAACGCGGGCTCGGCGGGCATCGACGGCTCGAGCGCCGCGCACGCGTCGGGCGTGAGCGTTTCGTAAGGCAGGCCGAGGTCGCGCATCAGGTCGAGCGCGGGTTGCGTGCGTTCCCATTCGGCCGCGTCGCGCACGACGTGCAGCACGCCGCTCTTCTGCTCGAATTCGAGGCCAAAGCGCGTCTCGACGTCGGCGATCGCGTCGCGCGAGAGCTCGACGAGCGGCTTCAGCTTCGCGTACTGCGCGGCGAACGCGGCGGGCTCGCGCAGCGCGTCGAGGCGGCTCGCGAAGCGCCGCAGCGCGCCGTTCAAGCCCGGCTTGTAGACGACGCCGCTCTTTTGCGCGCGTCGCTCGCGCATGAAGGTCGGGCCGAACCACACGTCGAGCGGCGTCGGCAGCAGCGTGCCGCCCTGGCCGTAGGTCGCGCCCTGCGCGACCGTCGCGTGGCGCTCGACGACGCACACGCGATGGCCGGCCGCGCGCAGCTGGTAGGCGGTGGCGATGCCGGCGACGCCGCCGCCGATGACGATTACATCCATGTTCGATTCGATGTCGGGCGCCGCTTCCGGCCCGATGGAGGATCTTGCGTGGCAGGCCGTGCCCGGCCCGGTGAAGCGCGCATGATAGCGCCAAATGACGCGCGCCGGCCGGCGCGATGCGTGCGCCGCGGCGTCGGGCCGGCGCGCGCGGCGCATGCGAGCGGCCGTTCGGCGGTCGACTTCCGGGTATAATTACGGCCTTCCTTACGCCCCACGTCGCCAGCTTGCGCGACTCATCGACGTCAGTCCAGCCCATGGCTCACTTCTCGTGTTTTCCCGGTGCTTCGGCGCTTTCCGATTTCCGTCAAACCCGCCTGCTCGACGCGCTCAAGCAAATCGACGGCGACATCGTCGCGATCCGCGGCCAGTATCTGCATTTCGTCAACGCGCACGAGCCGCTCGCGGCGGACGACAACGCGCGCATCGACGCGCTGATGCACTACGGCGCGCCGTTCGAGCCGGCCGCCGAGAAGGGCGCGACCGAGACCTTCGTCGTGCTGCCGCGCTTCGGCACCGTGTCGCCGTGGGCGAGCAAGGCGACCGACATCGCGCAGCACTGCGGCCTCGCGCGCGTGCGCCGGATCGAGCGCGGGATCGAGTTCACGGTGACCCTGAAGGCGGGCATCCTCGGCGTCGGCGCGAAGAAGGCGCTCGCCGCCGACGCGCGCGCGGCCGTCGCGGCCGCGCTGCACGACCGGATGACGGAAAGCGTCGTCGGCTCGCGCGACGACGCGCGGCACCTGTTCGACGAGCTGCCGGCCAAGCCGCTCGCGACGGTCGACGTGCTCGCGCAGGGCCGCGGCGCGCTCGAGCGCGCGAACGTCGAGCTCGGCCTCGCGCTCGCCGACGACGAGATCGACTACCTCGTCGACGCGTTCGGCAAGCTCGAGCGCAACCCGACCGACGTCGAGCTGATGATGTTCGCGCAGGCGAACAGCGAGCACTGCCGCCACAAGATCTTCAACGCGCAGTGGACGATCGACGGGCAAGAACAGGACATGTCGCTCTTCGCGATGATCCGCAACACCGAGAAGCTGAGCCCGCAAGGCACGATCGTCGCGTATTCGGACAATTCGTCGATCATGATGGGCGCGCGGGCGGAGCGCTGGTTCCCGCGCGGCGCGAACGCGGCCGGCGAGCCCGGCGAGCGCTACGGCCGCCACACCGAGCTCACGCACACGCTGATGAAGGTCGAGACGCACAACCACCCGACCGCGATCTCGCCGTTCCCGGGCGCGGCGACCGGCGCGGGCGGCGAGATTCGCGACGAGGGCGCGACGGGCCGCGGCGCGCGTCCGAAGGCGGGCCTCGCGGGCTTCACGGTGTCGAACCTCGACCTGCCGGGCGCACGCCAGCCGTGGGAAAACGCACGCGACGCCGCGCAGCCCGTCGGCGAGCGCGACGCGAGCGAGCAGCATGCGCCGTACGGCCGCCCCGACCGCATCGCGTCGCCGCTTTCGATCATGATCGACGGCCCGCTCGGCGGCGCCGCGTTCAACAACGAATTCGGCCGCCCGAACCTCGGCGGCTACTTCCGCGTGTACGAGCAGAACGTCGGCGGCCAGGTGCGCGGCTATCACAAGCCGATCATGATCGCGGGCGGCATCGGCAACATCGCCGACCAGCACACGCACAAGCACGACGTGCCGGCCGGCTCCCTGCTGATCCAGATCGGCGGCCCCGGCATGCGCATCGGCATGGGCGGCGGCGCGGCAAGCTCGATGGCCACGGGCGCGAACACGGCCGAGCTCGACTTCGATTCGGTGCAGCGCGGCAACCCGGAAATCGAGCGGCGCGCGCAGGAAGTGATCAACGGCTGCTGGCAGCTCGGCGATCAAAACCCGATCCTCAGCATTCATGACGTCGGCGCGGGCGGCCTGTCGAACGCGTTTCCCGAAATCGTCGACGGCGCGGGCAAGGGCGCGCGCTTCGAGCTGCGCAAGGTCGCGCTCGAGGAGTCGGGCCTGTCGCCGCGCGAGATCTGGTCGAACGAGGCGCAGGAGCGCTACGTGCTGGCGATCGCGCCGGCGGACCTGCCGCGCTTCGAGGCGATCTGCGCGCGCGAGCGCTGCCCGTTCTCGGTGGTCGGCGTCGCGACCGACGAGCGCCAGCTTCAGCTCGTCGACGACGAGGCGGCGGGCGCGGCCGAATATCCGGTCGACATGCCGATGGAAGTGCTGCTCGGCAAGCCGCCGCGCATGCACCGCGACGTGGCGCGCGTCGCCGTCGAGCGCGCGGGCGTCGACGTGACGGGCATGTCGCTCGCCGACGTCGCGCGCGACGTGCTGAAGCACCCGACCGTCGCGAGCAAGTCGTTCCTCATCACGATCGGCGACCGGACCGTCGGCGGCACGTCGGTGCGCGACCAGATGGTCGGCCCGTGGCAGGTGCCCGTCGCCGATTGCGCGATCACCGCGCTCGACTACGCGGGCTTCAGCGGCGAAGCGATGACGATGGCCGAGCGCACGCCGCTCGCCGTGATCGACGCGCCCGCGTCCGGCCGGATGGCGGTCGGCGAGGCGATCACGAACATCGCCGCCGCGCCGATCGCGTCGCTCGACAAGCTGAAGCTGTCCGCGAACTGGATGGCCGCGTGCGGCACCGAAGGCGAGGACGCGAAGCTCTTCGACACCGTGAAGGCGATCGGCATGCAGCTGTGCCCCGCGCTCGGCATCGGCATTCCGGTCGGCAAGGATTCGCTGTCGATGAAGACGAAGTGGGACGAGAGCGGCGTCGCGAAGGAAGTGGTCGCGCCGGTGTCGCTGATCATCTCGGCGTTCGCGCCCGTCGACGACGTGCGCCGCCATCTGACGCCGCAACTGCGCCGCGTCGCGGAAGTCGGCGCGAGCGCGCTGATCGCGATCGATCTCGGCCGCGGCAAGAACCGTCTCGGCGGCAGCATTCTCGCGCAGGTCTCGCAGCAGGTCGGCGACGCGACGCCCGACGTCGACGATCCGCAAGACCTGAAGCGCTTCTTCGCGGCGATCCAGGCGCTGAACGCGCAGGGCCTGCTGCTCGCGTACCACGACCGCTCGGACGGCGGCCTGTGGGCGACCGTCTGCGAAATGGCGTTCGCGGGGCACGCGGGCGTGTCGCTGAACGTCGACATGCTGACGCTCGATGCGCAGCACGAATCCGACTACGGCGACGCGAAGGACTGGGCGAAGCAGACGAGCGGCCGCCGCGAGGACCGCACGATTCGCGCGCTCTTCTCCGAAGAGCTCGGCGCGGTCGTCCAGGTGCGCGCGGCGGACCGCGACGCGGTGCTCGGCGCGTTGCGCGAGCACGGCCTGTCCGCGTGCTCGCACGTGATCGGCGCGGTCAACGAGACCGACGCGATCGAGGTGTACCGCGACGCGAAGAAGATCTACGAAGCGCCGCGCGTCGAGCTGCAGCGCGCGTGGGCCGAAGTGAGCTGGCGGATCGCGCGGCTGCGCGACAATCCGGCCGGCGCGGACGCCGAATACGACGCGATCCTCGACGCCGAAGATCCGGGCCTCGCGCCCGTGCTGACGTTCGATCCGGCGGAGGATGTCGCCGCGCCGTTCATCGCGACGGGCGCGCGTCCGCGCGTCGCGATCCTGCGCGAGCAGGGCGTGAACTCGCATCTCGAAACCGCGTACGCGTTCGATCGCGCGGGTTTCGACGCGCACGACGTTCACATGAGCGATCTGCTCGCGGGCCGCGCGACGCTCGCCGATTTCGCGGGCGCGGTCGCCTGCGGCGGCTTCTCGTACGGCGACGTGCTGGGCGCGGGCGAGGGCTGGGCGAAGACGATCCGCTTCAACGACAAGCTCGCCGACATGTTCGCCGCGTTCTTCGCGCGTCCCGACACGTTTGCGCTCGGCATCTGCAACGGCTGCCAGATGATGTCGAGCCTCGCGTCGATGATCCCGGGCGCACAGGCTTGGCCGAAGTTCACGCGCAACAAGTCCGAGCAGTTCGAGGCGCGCTTCTCGTTCGTCGAAGTGCAAAGCTCGCCGTCGATCTTCTTCGCCGGCATGGAGGGCTCGCGGATTCCGGTTGCGGTCGCGCACGGCGAAGGCTTCGCTGATTTCTCGCAGCAGGGCGATCAAAGCCGCGTCGCGATTGCGATGCGCTACGTCGATCATCGCGGCAACGCGACCGAGCGCTATCCGTTCAACCCGAACGGCTCGCCTGCCGGCATCACGTCGGTGACGACGGCGGACGGCCGCTTCACGGTGCTGATGCCGCACATGGAGCGCGTCCATCGCACGGTGACGATGAGCTGGCATCCGGAAGGCTGGGGCGAAGCGAGCCCGTGGCTGCGCGTGTTCCGCAACGCGCGCCGCTGGCTCGGCTGACGCGATGACGATCGGCCCGCAGCCGGCCGGCGCCGCCACGCCGTCACGCCGCGCGACGAGCGCGCGGCCGACGTCGAGGCGATCGCCGGCGTGATCGCCGCCGCATTCGCGGGCGAGCCGCACGGCGGACAGTTCGAGCGGCGCATCGTCGATGCGCTGCGCGCGGACGGTTGCCTGAGCGTATCGCTCGTCGCGCAGCGCGAGCGTCGCATCGTCGGCCACGTCGCGTTTTCGCCGGCGACGATCGGCACGAAGGGCGCTGGCTGGTACGGGCTCGCGCCGCTTGCGGTGCTGCCCGGCTGCCGGCGGCAGGGCATCGGCGCGAAACTGGTGCGCACCGGCCTCGATGCGCTGCGGCGCATCGGCGCGCGCGGGTGCGTCGTGCTGGGCGATCCCGCCTATTACGCGCGCTTCGGCTTCGGGCCGGCGGGCGACATCGCGTTTCCGCACGCGTCGCCCGAATACCTGACGGCGTTGTCGTTCGACGACGCCATGCCGCGCCCGGCGGGCGAAGTCCGGTATCACGCGTCGTTCTACGCGTAACGGCACGCGAGCGCGCGGGCGCGCCGCACATGCCGCTCGTCGGCCCGGCAATCCGGCGCGCGCGCGCGGACAAAAAGAAAGCCGCTCCGAGGAGCGGCTTTCTCGTATCCGGCGCGATGCGGCGTTACTGGATCTTCGCCTGCTGACGCAGGCCTTCCTCGAACGCCTGCAGCTTCTGCTGGACCATCTGCTGCGCGATCTGCTGCTTGACCTGCTCGAACGGCGGCGGCGTGATGCTGCGGATGTCGTCGACGCGGATGATGTGCCAGCCGAACTGCGTCTTCACCGGCGTATCCGTCATCTGGCCTTTTTGCAACTGCTGCGCGGCCGCCGCGAATTCCGGCACGTACGCCTTCGGATCGGACCAGTCGAGATCACCGCCGTTCTTCGCCGAGCCCGGGTCCTTCGAGTATTGCTTCGCGAGATCCTCGAACTTCGCGCCGCCCTTGATCTTCGCGATCAGGTCCTTCGCCTGCTGCTCGTTTTCGACGAGGATGTGGTGCAGGTGATATTCGCGGCCGGCCGCGTTTTTCACGAGCTCGTCGTAGCGCGCCTTCAGTTCGGCGTCGCTCGGCTGGTTCTTCTTCAGGAAATCTTCGATCAGCGCGCGCAGCACGGCGGTCTGCTGCGCGACGACGATCTGCGCCTTCACGTCAGGACGATTCGGAATGCCGCGCTTGATCGCCTCCTGCATCAGGATCTCGCGATTGACGAGCTCCTGGCGCACCGCCTGCTCCAGCTGCGGCGTGTCCTGCTGACCTTGCTGGACGAGCTGCGCGATCATCGCGTCGGCGCGCGACTTCGGAATCGGCGTGCCGTTCACGACGGCGATGTTCTGGGCGAAAGCCGGAGCGGCCGCGAGAGCGGCTGCCGCGGCCCACAGGCGGGGAAATTTCAGGATCATCGGGAAGTTCCTAATGAGGCGGACTTATTGAGAACGGGAAGGCGCTGGATATTCTTCTGGCGTGTACGCAACGATCGCAAGCGCGTGGATGCCGCGTTGCATCGCATCGGCGAGCGCATCATACACCAGCCGGTGCCGCGCGACGCGGCTCTTGCCGGCGAACGCGGCCGACACGATCGTGACCGTGTAGTGGCCGCCCGAGGCGGCGCCCGCGTGGCCCGCGTGCTGCGCGCTGTCGTCGCGCACGTCGATCGATTCGGGCGCGAGCGCGGCGGATAGACGCGCCTCGATGAGCGCGATGCGCTCGGCAGGTGTCGCGTAGAGGAAGGTCTCGCTCATCGTCATTCGTCCTTCAGGTATTTCGCGAGCCAGAGGCTTTGCAGGATCACGAAGACGACGATCGCGCCCGTCGTGCCGAACAGCTTGAAGTTGACCCACTGTGATTCGGTGAAATTGCGCACGACGTACAGGTTCGTCACGCCGAGCGCCGCGAAGAACGCGGCCCAGGCGAGGTTCAGCTTGTCCCAGACCGGTTCGGGCAGCGTCAGCTGCTTGCCCATCATCTTCTCGATCAGGTTCTTGCCGAACACATAGCGCGCGGCGCAGAGGCCGGCGGCGAAGAGCCAGTAGAGGACGGTCGGCTTCCACTGGATGAACTTCTCGTCATGCAGCACGAGCGTCGCGCCGCCGAACACGACGATCACGCCGAGGCTCACCCACAGCATCGTGTCGACTTTCCGGTGGCGGAACGCGACCCAGGCTACCTGCGCGAGGGTCGCGGCGATCGCGACGGCCGTCGCGGTGAAAATGCCCCACAGCTTGAAGGCGGCGAAGAACAGAATGATCGGGAACAGATCGAACAGAAATTTCATGGTGCTCGCGGCTGCGTGGCGGGCATGGGGCCCGCCACCGTTGTAGGGACGCCCGTCGCGGCGTGTGCGCAGGCCGGCTCGTCGGCCTGCGCGGGCTCATGTCCGCTCGGGTTTAGCCTCGAAGTTTAACGCAGCCGAGTTGATGCAGTACCGCAATCCGGTTTTGTCGCGCGGGCCGTCCTCGAACACGTGGCCGAGATGCGCGCCGCACTGGTTGCAGCGCACTTCGACGCGCGTCATTCCGTGCGTGTAGTCCATTTTCTCGTCGATCACCTCGCCGTCGATCGGCTTGAAGTAGCTCGGCCAGCCGCAGCCCGAATGATATTTCGCGCCCGATTCGAAGAGCGCGGTGCCGCAGACGACGCAGTGGTAGATCCCCGCGTCCTCGGTATCCGTGTATTCGCCCGTGTGCGGCCGCTCGGTCGCCGCATGTTGCGTGACTTCGTATTGCAGCGGCGTGAGGCGGCGGCGTAGCTCGGCGTCATCCTTTTGATACGGATAACGCTTGTCGTCTCGATCTCCTGACATCTTCGATTCTCCTGATGGATTCATGCGCGACGTCCGCGGCGGCCGTGCGGCGTCGCACGGCACGCGGCGTCACGGCTTGGCGGCGTCACGACGAGCAGCTCACTTCGAGCGCGCTCGCCCAGTCGGGCGGCAGCGCCGCGTACGCGTCGTGCTCCGGCTGCTCGTCGAATGGGCGGCGCAGCACGGCCGCAAGGCGCTCGACTTCTGAAAAATCCTTCTCCTTCGCGCGGCGTATCGCCGTTTCCGCGAGATGGTTGCGCAGCACGTATTTCGGATTCGCGAGATTCATCGCGGCCGCGCGATGCGCGTCGTCGCGCGCTTCGTCCGACAGGCGCGCGCGGTAGAGGTTCGCCCAGCGGTCGAACGCGTCGCGATCGATGAAGAGATCGCGCACGGGCGCGTCGCCGCTCGCGTCGTGCTTCGACACGCGCGCGAGGCGGCGGAACGTCAGCGTGAAATCGGCATGGCTCGCATCCATGATCTCGAGCAACTGGTTCGCGAGCGCCGCGTCGCCTTCTTGCTCGCGCTCGAGGCCGAGCTTCGCGCGCATCGCGCGCTCGAGCGCGGGGCCGAACTGGTCGGGAAAGCGGCCGAGCACCGCGTGCGCGTCCTCGACCGCGCGCTCGGCGCGCGCGTCTTCGTTCGGCGCGTCGCGCTCGAGGCCGAAGAGCGGCAAGAGCGCCTGCGCGAGGCAGAAGCAGTTCCAGTGCGCGATGCGCGGCTGCATCCGGTACGCGTAGCGGCCGTGCGTGTCCGAGTGGTTGCAGACGTGCTTCGCGTCGAACGCGTCGATGAAGCCGAACGGACCGTAGTCGATCGTCACGCCGAGGATCGACATGTTGTCGGTGTTCATCACGCCGTGGCAGAAGCCGACCGCCTGCCATTGCGCGACGAGCTCGGCGGTGCGCCGCGTCGCTTCGGCGAGCAGCGCGAGATACGGATCGTCGGCGTCGCGGCACGACGGATAGAAGCGCTCGATCACGTGATCGGCGAGCGCGCGCAGCAGGTCGGGCCGGTCGTTCGCGAAGAAGTGCTCGAAATGGCCGAAGCGCACGAAGCTCTCCGCGACGCGCGTGACGACCGCCGACGTTTCGATTTCCTCGCGGATCACCGGCTGGTCCGAGCCGATCACGGCGAGCGCGCGCGTCGTCGGAATGCCGAGATGGTGCATCGCCTCCGAGCACAGGAATTCGCGAATCGACGAGCGCAGCACCGCGCGGCCGTCGCCCATGCGCGAATACGGCGTGCGGCCCGAGCCCTTCAGTTGCAGCTCGTAGCGGCGGCCGTCGTGCTCGAGCTCGCCGATCGTGAGCGCGCGCCCGTCGCCGAGCTGGCCCGCCCACACGCCGAACTGGTGGCCCGAGTAGACCGATGCGTACGGCAGCGACGCCTGCGCCCAGTCGCGCGTCGGGTTGCCGCAGAACAGCTCGGCGAAGCCGGGCGCGTCGCGCAGCGCGGGATCGAGGCCGAGCGTGCGCGCCGCGTCGTCGGAGAAGCCGACGACGTACGGCGCGGGCAGCGGCGCGGCGGGCAGCCGGGTCAGGAAGGCGCCGCCGAGCTGTGCGAACGCGTCGCGTCGCGGCGCGGCGAGCGTCGCGGCGAGATCGGGGAGAGGGGCGGCCGGTGCGGCTTCGCTTGTGGAAAACGACATATTGCTGATCTGTAAGTTAGCCGATATTGTAAGTCCGCGCCGCGCGGGGCGCTCGGAGCCGCCCGCACGCCGTCGAGCCGTTCGCAGCAGACCGTATCGGAAAAATAATTCAGGGAGAAGGAAAACGATGGGTAAGCCGTTGCTGGGCCAGATGATGGATATGCCGCTTCTCGTGTCGTCGCTGATCGCGCATGCGGCGCGGCATGCGGGCGACGTCGAGATCGTGTCGCGACGCGTCGAGGGCGACATTCACCGCTATACCTATCGCGATTGCGAAGCGCGTTCCAAACGGCTCGCGCAGGCGCTGATCCGCCTGGGCGCTGGTGCGGGCGACCGGATTGGAACGCTCGCGTGGAACGGCTACCGGCACGTCGAGGCGTATTACGGGATCAGCGGGATGGGCGCCGTCTGCCACACGATCAATCCGCGCCTCTTTCCCGAGCAGATCGCGTACATCGTCAATCACGCCGACGACCAGTACGTGCTGTTCGACCTGACCTTCGCGCCGCTCGTCGACCAGCTCGCGCCGCAATGCCCGAACGTGAAGGGCTGGATCGCGATGACGGACGACGCGCACCTGCCGAAGGGCGCGACGCCGTATCTCTGCTACGAAACGCTCGTCGGCGCGCAGAACGGCGATTACGCGTGGCCGCTCCTCGACGAGCGGCAGGCGTCGTCGCTCTGCTACACGTCCGGCACGACGGGCCACCCGAAGGGCGCGCTCTATTCGCATCGCTCGACGGTGCTGCATGCGTACGGCGCGGCGCTGCCCGACGCGATGGGGCTGTCGTCGCTCGACGCGGCGCTGCCCGTCGTGCCGATGTTCCACGTCAACGCGTGGGGGCTGCCGTACACGGCGGCGCTCACGGGCGCGAAGCTCGTGCTGCCGGGCAAGGATCTCGACGGCAAGTCGCTGTACGAGCTGATGGAGGCCGAGCGCGTGACGTTCTCGGCGGGCGTGCCGACGGTGTGGCTCGGCCTGCTCGCGTACATGCGCGAGGCGGGCGTGCGCTTCTCCACGCTCGAGCGCACGGTGATCGGCGGCTCCGCGTGTCCGCCGTCGATGCTGAAGGCGTTCGAGGACGACTACGACGTGCGGGTGATCCACGCGTGGGGGATGACCGAGCTGTCGCCGCTCGGCACGCTGTCCAAGCTCAACTGGGCGCAGTCGCAGCGCGGCGCCGACGAGCAGCGGCGGCTGCTCGAGAAACAGGGCCGGGTGATCTACGGGATCGACATGCGGATCGTCGGCGAGGACGGCCGCGAGCTGCCGTGGGACGGCGTCGCGTTCGGCGATCTTCAGGTGCGCGGGCCGTGGGTGATCGACCGCTATTTCGGGGGCGACGCGTCGCCGCTCGTCGACGGCTGGTTTCCGACGGGCGACGTCGCGACGATCGACGCCGACGGCTTCCTGCAGATCACCGACCGCAGCAAGGACGTGATCAAGTCGGGCGGCGAGTGGATCAGCTCGATCGACGTCGAGAACGTCGCGGTCGCGCATCCGGCCGTCGCCGAGGCCGCGTGCATCGCATGCGCGCATCCGAAGTGGACCGAGCGGCCGCTTCTCGTCGTCGTCAGGCGCGCCGGGATGGACGTGACGCGCGAGGAACTGCTCGCGTTCTACGTCGGCAAGGTCGCGAAATGGTGGATTCCGGACGATGTCGCGTTCGTCGACGCGCTGCCGCACACGGCGACGGGCAAGCTGCAAAAGCTCAAGCTGCGCGAGCAGTTCCGGCACCACGTGCTGCCGACGGCCGTCGACGCGTAAGCGCGCCGGACGACCCGCCCGCCGGCCCGCGCCGGCCGGTCGGGGTGCGGGCCATCACTAAATTGAACGACCGTTCTTTTTTGAGGTATCCTGCCTCTGTTTCTCGACACTCAGAAAATGGCGCATCGACCGCGCGGCCTTCCGGCCGTTGGCGGACAATGACCGCATCACAGCTGGCGCCGCCGCACCGGCCGCGCATACGCATGGAGGCAGGCAGATGGCAGTGGACTACACGACTCGCGACGGCGTCGCCGTCATCACGCTCAACAATCCGCCCGTCAACGGCCTCGGCCTGTCGACGCGGCTCGGCGTCATGGCAGGGCTCGAGCGCGCGCAGCGCGACCCGTCCGTTGCGGCGATCGTGCTCACGGGCGCGGGCCGCGCGTTTTCGGGCGGCGCGGACATCACCGAATTCAACACGCCGAAGGCGCTGCAGGAGCCGACGCTGCACACCGTGATCGACGCCGTCGAGGCGAGCGGCAAGCCCGTCGTCGTCGCGATTCACAGCGTCGCGATGGGCGGCGGCCTCGAGCTCGCGCTCGGCGCGCATTACCGCGTCGCGTCGCCCGGCGCGCAGATCGCGCTGCCCGAAGTGAAGCTCGGCATCCTGCCGGGCGCGGGCGGCACGCAGCGCCTGCCGCGCGCGGTCGGTCTCGAGACCGCGCTGAACATGATCGTCTCCGGCGCGCCCGTGCCGTCCGAGCAGCTCGCGAAGAGCGGCCTGTTCGACGCGCTCGTCGAAGGCGATCTGCTCGACGCGGCCGTCGCGTTCGCGCGCAAGGCGGGTGCTGCAGGCGGCCCGCACCCGCGCGTGCGCGACCGCGAGATCGTTCACGAAAACGCGGCGGGCTTCATCCAGTTCGCGCGCAACAGCGTGAAGGCGGTGGCGCAGCATTATCCGGCGCCGCACAAGTGCGTCGACGCGATCGAGGCGGGCGTGCTGCAAGGCTTCGACAAGGGGCTCGCGTTCGAGCGCGATTGCTTCATTGCGCTCGTGCAGACGCCCGAGAGCCGCGCGCTGCGCCATGCGTTCTTCGGCGAGCGCGCGGCGAGCAAGATTCCCGACGTGCCGGCCGACACGCCCGTGCGCGAGATCAAATCGGTCGCGGTGATCGGCGCGGGCACGATGGGCGGCGGGATCACGATGAACTTCCTGAACGCGGGCCTGCCCGTCACGCTGCTCGAGACGAAGCAGGACGCGCTCGATCGCGGGCTGGCCACGATCCGCAAGAACTACGACGCGCAGGTGAAGAAGGGCAAGCTCACGCAGGAAAAGCTCGACGCGCGGATGGCGCTCGTCAGGCCGACCCTGTCGTACGACGATCTGAAGGACGCCGATCTCGTGATCGAGGCGGTGTTCGAGGAGCTCGGCGTGAAGGAGCAGGTGTTCGCGCGGCTCGACGCAGTCGCGAAGCCGGGCGCGATCCTCGCATCGAACACGTCGACGCTCGACGTGAACAAGATCGCCGCATTCACGAAGCGCCCGCAGGACGTCGTCGGCATGCACTTCTTCAGCCCGGCGAACGTGATGAAGCTGCTCGAAGTCGTGCGCGGCGAGAAGACCGCGAAGGACGTGCTCGCGACCGTGATGCAGCTCGCGAAGAAGATCCGCAAGACGGCGGTCGTGTCCGGCGTGTGCGACGGCTTCATCGGCAACCGGATGATCGAGCAGTACATCCGCCAGGCGCTCTTCATGCTCGAGGAAGGCGCGCTGCCCGCGCAAGTCGATCGCGCGATCGAGAAGTTCGGCTTCGCGATGGGGCCGTTCCGGATGAGCGACCTGGCCGGCAACGACATCGGCTGGGCGATTCGCAAGCGCCGCTACGTCGAGCAGCCGGATCTGCACTACTCGAAGATCGCCGATCGCCTCTGCGAGCAGGGCCGCTTCGGCCAGAAGACGGGCGCGGGCTGGTACGACTACGTGCCGGGCGAGCGCAACGCGAAGCCGTCGAAGCTCGTCGACGAGATGGTCGTCGCGTATTCGAAGGAGCGCGGCGTCGAGCGGCGCAAGATCGGCGACGACGAGATCGTCGAGCGGCTCGTCTACGCGCTCGTCAACGAAGGCGCGAAGATTCTCGAGGAGAAGATCGCGTCGAAGGCGTCCGACATCGACATGGTCTACCTGACGGGCTACGGCTTCCCGCTCTGGCGCGGCGGCCCGATGCTGTACGCGGACACGGTCGGCCTCTACAACGTCGAGCGCGCGATGCGCGGCTACGCGCAGCGCGCGAACGGCGACGCGTGGCAGATCGCGCCGTCGATCGCCGAGCTCGCCGCGAGCGGACGCGGTTTCAACGCGTGACGCGCGGCGGCGTCGCCCATTGACGGAGCACCACGATGCAGCGCACCGACGATGTCCTACTCGTGATCGACGTGCAGAACGACTTCATGCCGGGCGGCGCGCTCGCGGTTGCGCGCGGCGACGAAGTCGTGCCGGCGATCAACCGCCTCGCCGCGCGCTTCGATCAGGTCGTGCTGACGCAGGACTGGCATCCGCGCGATCACGTGTCGTTCGCGGCGAACCATCCGGGCGTCGCGCCGTTCTCGACGATCGCGCTGCCGTACGGCGAGCAGGTGCTCTGGCCCGTGCACTGCGTGCAGGGCACGCAAGGCGCGGCGCTGCATCGCGATCTCGACATCCCGCATGCGCGGCTCGTGATCCGCAAGGGGCGCGACGCGTCCGTCGACAGCTACTCGGCGTTCGTCGAAGCCGATCGCAAGACGCCGACGGGCCTCGCCGGCTATCTGCGCGAGCTCGGCGTGAAGCGCGTGTGGTGCTGCGGACTCGCGACTGATTATTGCGTCGCGTGGTCCGCGCTCGACGCGCGCGCGGCGGGCTTCGACGCGGCGGTGATCGAGGACGCGTGCCGCGCGATCGATCTCGACGGCTCGCTCGCGCGCGCGTGGGCCTCGCTCGCCGCGGCGGGCGTCGCGCGCGTGCAGTCGGCCGACGTCAATCCGTAAGCGCCGCTTCGCGAACGCCGCCTCGACCCATTTCATCGCATCGACACTCAGCATTCAGAATCAGGAGACTCGGATGACCGAAGCCGTAATCGTATCGACCGCCCGCACCGGGCTCGCGAAATCCTGGCGCGGCGCGTTCAACATGACGCACGGCGCGACGCTCGGCGGCCACGTGGTCGCGGCCGCCGTCGAGCGGGCGAAGCTCGATCCCGCGCGCGTCGAGGACGTGCTGATCGGCTGCGCGAACCCCGAAGGCGCGACGGGCGCGAACATCGCGCGGCAGATCGCGCTGCGCGCGGGGCTGCCCGTCGGCGTGCCGGGGATGACCGTCAATCGCTTCTGCTCGTCGGGATTGCAGACGATCGCGCTCGCCGCGCAGCGCGTGATCGCGGGCGAGGGCGACGTGTTCGTCGCGGGCGGCGTCGAGTCGATCTCGTGCGTGCAGAACGAAATGAACCGGCACATGCTGCGCGAAGGCTGGCTCGACGCGCACAAGCCGGAGATCTACTGGACGATGCTGCAGACGGCCGAGAACGTCGCGAAGCGCTACGGCATCTCGAAGGAGCGCCAGGACGAGTACGGCGCGAATTCGCAGCTTCGCGCGGCGGCCGCGCAGGCGGCGGGGCGCTTCGACGCCGAGATCGTGCCGATCACCGTGCGCGCGGGCGTCGCCGACAAGGCGACGGGCCGCCTTTACACGAAGGAAGTGACGCTCGCGGCCGACGAGGGCATCCGGGCCGATACGACGCTCGAGGGCGTCGCGAAGATTCGTCCGGCGCTGCCGGGCGGCGTGATCACCGCAGGCAACGCGAGCCAGTTCTCCGACGGCGCGGCCGCGTGCGTCGTGATGAACGCGACGCTCGCGCAGCGCGAAGGGCTCGCGCCGCTCGGCATCTTCCGCGGCTTCGCGGTTGCCGGCTGCGAGCCCGACGAGATGGGCATCGGGCCCGTCTACGCGGTGCCGAAGCTCTTGAAGCAGGCGGGGCTCAAGGTGTCCGACATCGATCTGTGGGAGCTGAACGAGGCGTTCGCGGTGCAGGTGCTCTATTGCCGCGACACGCTCGGGATTCCCGACGATCGCCTGAACGTGAACGGCGGCGCGATCGCGGTGGGCCATCCGTACGGCGTGTCGGGCGCGCGGCTCACGGGCCATGCGCTGATCGAAGGCAAGCGGCGCGGCGCGAAGTACGTCGTCGTGACGATGTGCATCGGCGGCGGGCAGGGCGCGGCGGGGTTGTTCGAAGTGGTCTGACGGCGGCGCGCGGGCCGAGGGCGATCCGTTCGACGGCATTGCCGGTTCGAACGAGCGCGGCGGGTTTCTGCCGTCGCTCGCGCATTTCGCCGCTGCGTTGAAGAAGCGGCGGGCGCTCGGCATCGAACCGAGCCCGCCGATGCACGGTCCGGCGATCGAAGCGCGCATGCCGGACCGGAGCGCATCGAGCGCTTGATCGCGTATTGCGGCCGAGACGGGCGGGGCGAGGGCGGGCCGAACGCGCGCGCAGCGGCGGATGTCGCGCAGGCGTTGCATCGCGCGATGCGGCGCGGGCATCGCGCATGGCGGCCCCGGTCTCGCCGGCGGGCGTTCGAGCACGCGGGCGCGCGGCGGTTCGTTGCACATCGAGCCGAACGCGCGCCGTGTGATCTTTTTCATCCTGCGACGCATGCGGCGCGCTCGATCGGTTGGCCCGCGTGACGGGGCCGCCGGTTGGCCCGCGCGATGCGCCGTCGCTCGGCTCGGCGCGCCGATCAGTCGGATTTCGGCGGCCTTTCCACTAGTATTTCGGCGGTTTTTTCACGAGGGGCGACTGTATGCCCGCAAGCTTGCGGTCGATCGTTCCGTCTTTGATGCCTTCCACCTGAAGCACGCGCTGCAACGGCGACGCGGGCGTGACGGGCTTCTCCTTGTTGTGCCGGGGCGCGATCCCGACCCTCTTGCCGAGATGGTAGATGCCGGAAAGCGTGCGTGCTTCCCATGCCGGGTACTTGCCGTTCGCGACCCAATCCCGCGTCAGAAAATAGTGCTCGACACAGGCCATGATCTCGTCGTCCTTGTCGACAAGATTGCCGGGCAGATTCGGCGGCGCCTGAACGCCGCCAAAGCCGGCGTTTCGCACCAAGTACAAATCGCGTGCAATCCGTTCGGACCGTTCGGTGGCGGACTTGACGCCCAAAACGGTCGAGTAGTGGCGATCCCAGCGCTCGATGAGCATCCGGATCGTCGATTCCTTGGGGAACACTTTGCGCTCCTTGCATTCAGGTGGAGCATGTGCGGACCAACCGCGGACGTCGCATCGCTCCCGTCTCCGATGTATCCGGGCGTCATTCGAGTGTCGGGCGGCGGCGTCTTCGACAGGATTCGACGTTCCGCGGGAATCGGCATCCGGATGCCCGATCGCGCGGCGATGCGCGCAGTCGGCGTTCGACGCGGCTATCGTCAGGCAAAAATCAGTATAGGACGAGCGACGCGATTAGCCAGCGTCCTGTCGGCCGCACGGCAGGCGGCAGCCGCCGGCGGCGATCGCGCGGCGGCGCGCCGTGGCGAACCGGACGCGGTTTCGTGCGCCGCACAAGGCGGCGTCATGCCTGCCGGGCGACGGGCGCCGGATCTGTCGCGCGTTTCGCGGCCGCCCGCGCGTCTTCGCCTCGCCGGGCTCGCGCAAGACCCATCGGAATCGATAAGTTTGGTAGGCTTGCTGTCTGTCTCGGCTCGGCGGATGTCGCCGCACTTCGGGGCGCCGTCGCCGCGAGCGCCGATTGCTCCGGCGGGCGCCGCATGCGAGCGGCTGCACGCATCGGAAGCAGGGCCGCGCGCCGGCGAGGCGGAATTGACGAACGACTGCGAAGAACCACGGACATCATGATCAGACACATCGTAAGCTGGAAACTGAAGGAATCGGCCGAAGGCGCGACTCGCGCGCAGAACGCGCAGAAGCTCAAGGCGAAGCTCGAAGCGTGCCGCGGCATCGTGCCGGGGCTGCTGCATCTCGAAGTCGGGCTCGCGACGCCCGGCCTCGAGGCGACCTGCGACGTCGTGCTCGTGTCCGACTTCGCCGACAAGGCCGCGCTCGACGCGTACCAGGGGCATCCGGTGCACGAGGAAGTGAAGAAGTTCGTCGGCGCGGTGCGCGAGAGCCGCGAGTGCATCGACTACCTCGTCGACGAAGCGCGATGAGCGCCGGCTCCGCCACGACCGGCCGCGAGCCGGCGATCGAAAGCCCGTTCGTCGACGCGCTCGGCGTGCAGCTCGTTTGCGCGAAGGACGGCGCGAGCGAGATCGTACTGCCGCTCGCCGAGCAGCACATGAACACGTGGAACATCGCGCACGGCGGCGTCACGATGACGCTCGCCGACGTCGCGCTCGCGATGGCCGCGCGCAGCCTGACCGACGACGGCGTCGGCGTCGTCACGGTCGAGATGAAGGTGAACTTCATGCAGCCGGGGCGCGGCGAGCTGCGCGCGTACGGCCGCGTGCTGCATCGCTCGACGACGATGGCGTACTGCGAGGGCGAGGTTCGCGACAGCGCGGGCAACTTCGTCGCGAAGGCGCTGGGCACGTTCAAGTACATGAAGCGGCTCGCGGTCGGCCGCGACATCGCGCGGCAGCGCACCCGCACCGATCCGGGCGCGCATCCCGGCCCGAGCGACGCGTGAGCACGGGCGGTCAGTCGCTCGGGGGCGCCCGGCGTCCGTCTGGGGCGCTCGCGCGCCCCGGCCGCGACGCGACAGACGATGCACGGGGCGGCCCCGGCGCGACCGACGCACGATCGTGGCGCCGCTCACGCGGGCCGCGATGCGAAACGGAGGCGAAAGCGTATTCGCTGAAGCCCACACGCTGTGCGCCTCATGACACGCGGCGCAGATCGGTCAATCGAGACGGAACGCCCGCGCGCCGAGAAAGAGCGTCGTGGACAGGAGCGTGACGCAGACGAATGCGCCGGCGAGAGAGAGTGCGTGCGCAAGCCCGCCGATCATGGCCGGGCCGATCAGAATGCCGGAGTAACCCAGTGTGGAGACGGCCGCGACCGCGTGCGAGTCCGGCATCGCGGATTGGTTGCCGGAGGCCGTAAACAACATCGGAGCGATATTGGCGACGCCCAGGCCGATCAACAAGAACGCCGCGGCAAGCATCCACAGGGAACTGCTGGACACCAGCAGGACGAACCCGGACGTCGCGAGCAGCGCACTGCCGATGAACACGCGTTTCGTGCCGAACAGGCCGACGACCTTGTCGCCGAAAAAACGCCCCGTGGTCATCGTGACGGCGAACAGCGTATAACCTAGTCCGGCTCGATTGACGTCGAGATCCCGCTGACTGCTCAGGAGGATGCCGCTCCAATCGAGCATTGATCCTTCCATGACGTAGGCCACGCAACAGAGAAATCCCAAGACGATCACGCTGCCGTGCGGCAGGACAAAAAAAGGGGTATCGCCGCGTTCTGCTTCGTTGGACAGACCGTTCCAAGTGGAAAGCGTCAACAGCCCGATGAACAGCAGTTCCAGCACGACGACGAACAACGGCGTCGCACCCAACGCCAGCAGAGCGCTGACGACACCCGCGCCGACGATGCCGCCCAGGCTGAAGAGGGCATGAAAGCCGGACATGATCGGTCTTTGCACGCGTTTCTCCGTGGCGACTGCATGGATGTTGACGACGACGTCCATCGCCCCAATGCCGGCGCCGAAGAGGAACAGCACTCCCGCGAGCGGCAGTGCGGCATTTAGCGACACCAGCGCCGGCAGCGTCGCCAATACGAGCAGCACCGCGAGCGCGAAAATTCGCCTGCAGCCGTAGCGGGCCGCCAGCATGCCGGATATCGGCATCATCAGAAGCGAACCCAGGCCGAAAGCGAGTAGTACCGCTCCCATCGCGCCGTTCTCGATCTGCAGGCGCTGCTTGGTCAATGGGATCAGCGGGGCCCAGCTCGCGAGGCTGCATCCGGCGATGAAGAAGGCTTTGCGCGTGGCCGATACCGGTTCGCGCGCGGGTGCGGAAATATGCAATTCAGACACGATCGGTACCTTAAAACGCGTTGCCGGAGTGCGAGGAGGGGAGCGAATCGGACAGGCTCAGCGATTGGAAGTCTGCGATGTCGCTCAGTCGATTGATCACCGCGGTGGCTTCGTCGTAACGCTGTTGCGCGGACAGCGCGTGCGGCCATGCGTACACTTTCGCGATGCCGGCAAGCGTGGCCGAGCGGATACCGAGGTCGGTGTCCTCGATCACGATCGCGTCGCCGGCCTGCGCCCCCAGTTGCTCGAGCATCGCCAGATAGGGGTCGGGGTGCGGTTTGGTGCGTGGCACGTCGTCGCCGGAAATCAGCTGGATCGGCGTCGCGAGGCCGAGCAGCGCGATATTGGCGAGGCACACGTCGCGTGGGGCGGTCGAACCGAAACCGAACCGGATGCGTTGCCTTTCCAGTGCCGCCGTCAGCATCGAGACACCGGGGCGCAGGTAATGCGTACTCAGTTTCGACCGGTAGGTGTCGACGGCTCGACTCAAGATTTCTGTTCGACGGTCGGCGGGCACCTGGATGTGCTCGAGCGTTTTCTCCAGGCTCAGGCCGATGAGCTCCTGCGGGCTGAAGCGTTCTGTTTGCTCCGGCGCGAGCGCGCGCAGCACGTCGAAATGCAGTTGTTCGCTGTCGACGATCACGCCGTCGATGTCAAAGATCACAGTTGATTTGCTCATCGCATGTCCGTCGGTCAATGAATGTCGGCCAGCCGAAGCAGCACCTTGCAATTGGGCGTTTCGAGCGGCGCCATCGTTTGGTGCGCAATGTCGCATCCGACGGTGCGGAAGGCCTGCCGGTAATCGGCGAAGTCGAACACGTGGCTGACCAGACGGGCGGTCGGAATCTCGCCGTCGCGAAATTGGAACGTTTGATAGGTACGCCGCCCGTCTTGATCGATCGGATTGGGCTTGGGGCGTGACATTGAGACACAGACAGGCATCGCGTGGACCGGACGTTGGCCGATGGCCGGGCACCGAGTGCCATCTGTCAGGCTGGATCTCACCGATCATCGACAAGGAGCCGGGCGATGTCGCAGGTCAGGCGGCGGAGCCTGCTTGTGTCTCGTGCCGGGCGCGGCGCGAACGTCGGTATTTTCTCGTCCGTCGAAACGTCACGTGCTTACGGCGAGGTGCGCGTGTGCAACCATTTCGTGTCGATCGGTCCGTGCATGCGCAAGCAGATGAATGCCGGAAAATCGTATTTCGCGATGCGGCCGCTCGCGGGGCAACTCGCCGGCTGCCGCGTGCCCGGCATCGCGGGCGGCGCGGACAAGTGCCGCTACATCGTCGACCCGCTCGGCTTCGACGTGTGCGTCGACTACAAGGCCGGCCGGCTCGCCGACGATTTCTCGGCCGTCGTGCCGGACGGCGTCGACGGCTATTTCCAGAAGGTCGGCGGCGCGGTGCTCGACGCGACGCTCGCGCTGATGAATCCGTTCGGCCGCATCGCGATGTGCGGGATGATCGCGGTGTACGGCGGCGCGTCGGTGCCGCTCGCGAACGCAGCGCTGATCCTGCGCCAGCGGCTGCTCATGCAGGGTTTCATCGTGTCCGAGCGCTTCGACGTGTGGCCGGAGGCGCTCGCGCAGTTCGCATCGCTCGTCGCGCAGAAGAAGCTGCATTGTCGCGAGACGACCGCGCAGGGATCGAGCGCGCGCCCGGCGCGCCGCTCGGGTTGCTCAAAGGACGCAATGTCGGCAAGCAGCTTGTCGCGCCCGTGTGACGGGCCGTGGCATCATACGGTGCTCGTTCCAAGCCTTTTCGCCGGCGCGCTTGCGCCGCCTGCTCGCCGTTTGCCCTCACGATGCCGCTGAATCCGAAGATCGCGCAGGTGCTCGACATGATCGAGCGCGCGAAACGTCCCGATTATCACGAACAGACGCCCGCGCAGGCGCGCGCGGCGTACGAGAAGAGCGCGCCGATCCTCGACGTCGCGCCCGCGCCGATGTTTTCGGTCGAGGACCTGCGCTTGCCGGCGCGCGACGGCGGCGCGTTCGGCGCGCGGCTCTATCTGCCCGTCGAGCCGAGTCTGGCCGAGCCGCTGCCCGCGCTCGTCTACTACCACGGCGGCGGTTTCACGGTCGGCAGCGTCGACACGCACGACGCGCTGTGCCGGATGTTCGCGCGCGACGCGCGCTGTGCGGTGCTGTCGGTCGATTACAGGCTCGCGCCGGAGCATAAGTTCCCGACGGCGATCGACGACGCGCAGGATGCGCTCGTGTGGCTGCACGCGCACGCGTCGAGCCTCGGGGTCGACCGGGAGCGGCTCGCGGTCGGCGGCGACAGCGCGGGCGGCACGCTCGCCACCGTGTGCGCGGTGCTCGCGCGCGATCGTGGAATTGCGCTTGCGCTGCAACTGCTGATCTATCCGGGGACGACGGGGCACCAGCAGACCGAGTCGCACGCGCGGCTCGCGAAGGGCTATCTGCTGTCGGCCGACACGATCCAGTGGTTTTTCGAGCATTACGTGCGCGACGCGTCGGATCGCGACGACTGGCGCTTCGCGCCGCTCGACGGCACGCGCGGCGCGCCTTCCTTCGAGCGCGTCGCGCCCGCGTGGATCGCGACGGCGGAGTACGATCCGCTGTCCGACGAGGGCGACGCATACGCGGACAAGCTGCGCGCGGCGGGCAACCGGGTGACGCTCGTCGCGTACTCGGGGATGATTCACGAGTTCTTCAAGATGGGCGGTTTCGTGCCCGAAGTGCGGCTCGCGCATGCGGACGCGGCGAGCGCGCTGCGCGCGGCGTTCGAAGGCGACTGAGCGCGAACGCGAAGGCGGGCGCGAACGTGAAGTCGCGCGGGACGGTCGGTTCGGTCGTGCGTAGGATTCGCGAACCGGGGCGCGCGTTGCCGATCGTGCATGCATGACGCGGCGGCGGCGCAGCGCTGCGGCTGCTGACGCTCGTGTCGCCGGCTTCGCTTCGGCGTCGGCTGATCGGGCGATTGCCGCGGGATCATGTTCGTCAGACGATATCGATGCGGGTCCGGCCGCTCTCGGGAGCGGTCCGGGCGACATGAAACGACCGGACAAGCGCGGCGCGCACGCGGCAAGCGGCATGCGGCGTCCGATCCGAATGGGCTAACGAGGATGCGGCACATGGACAGCATCGAGATCGAAACCGGCGACTGGTCGCACCTCGGCTGCGACGCATCACGAATTCGCGACGCGGTGTTCGTGCGCGAGCAGCGCATTCCGGCCGAGCTCGACCTCGACGACGACGATCCGCATGCGCATCACGCGGTTGCGTATCTGGTCGACCGAGCGGCGGGCGCACGACGCGCGGTCGCGACGGGGCGGCTGCTGCCGACGGGCGCGATCGGTCGGGTGTCGGTGCTCGCCGACGCGCGCGGGCGCGGCGTCGGCTCGCGGCTCCTGGATGCGCTCCTCGCCGAAGCGCGGGCGCGCGGCGACGCGCTCGTGCGGCTCTATGCGCAGCAACGTGCGATCGCGTTCTATTTGAGGCTCGGTTTTCGGATCGTCGGCGAGCCGTTCGTCGAGGCGGGCGTGCCGCATGTCGAGATGGCGCGCGAGCCGTGAGCGGCGATGCGGCATCGGGCGAGTGCGCCGGACGGGCGGGTGCATGCGAAGCGTGTAACGAGGGGCGGAGCGCGATTGCGATCGGTCTGAGCGGCTGTAATGGATGAACGGATTGGAGCGCGGGGAGGCGCCGCGACGGGGCGTGGCGCCGTCGCGATCGCCGATTTCGGTTCGGCGGCCTTTGTCGCTCGGCGCAGGCGCTCCCAATTTTCGACGTGGTCGGACGCGCGACTTCGCGAACTATGAGCCGGAAGCTCGGAAGCTCGAAATCCGTTGCCCGAAGTGGAGTCCGGAGCATGAAGCCGGCGCTCGAAAAAAAGAGCACGGTGGAGCTGGCCGCCAGCCCGCCGTCGATGCCGGCTCCGAACCTGGACCCTGGACCCGCAGCCGAAACCGTTACCGCGCCGCGGCGCCCCCGCCGTCCGCGTCGAACGTGAACGCGCGCTCGAACGTGCCCGGCCGCACAATCCGGTGCGAGCCGTCGTCGTCGCAGCGCTCCTTGACGTCGAACTTCAGCCGTCCCTCGACATCGCGCCCGACGCGCAGCGCGGTCGTGCCGCGCGATCCGTATTCGGGTGTCTCGATGAACGCGGCGGACAGCGCGCGCTCGCGCTCGATCGGAATGCCGGTGTGCGGCAGCGCGTCGTCCGCCGCTTCGCGCGCGTCGCGCATCATCCCGATCAGCGCGTCGAGCGGCGCCGCCGCGTCCCGGGTCAGCAGTGCGCCGAGCTCGCTGCGCTTGTTGACGAGCTTCGGCCAGGGCGTATCGAGCCGCGCGTTCGACAGCCCGTGCACGCCGGGCGCGACGAGCGCGGGTGCGCCGGGGGCCGGCTGCGCGTCGGCCGGACGATTGCAGTACCATGCGAGCTCGCCGCGCTTGACGTCGCCCGCGAGCAGCGTGAAGCCGTTGTAGAACACGGCCTTCTCGGCGACGTTCGCGAGATAGTCGAGCGGCGCCATGTTCTTGCCCGTCAGGAACTCGGACACGAGCTTGCCGCGCGTCGGCGCGCCGGCGCGGATATCGAACGGCGCGCGGTAATTGGTGAGCGCGGCGAAGCGGCCGTCGCGCGCGACGCCGAGCCATGTGCCGCCGCCCTCGAGATCGCGGCCCGCGAGCACGTGCGGCGCGTCGCTCCACCAGCTGAGCGGCGCGCTCGTGCGGCGGAAGAATTCGTCGCGGTTCGCGGCGAGCGTCAGCACCGGGCCTTGCGCGGCGTCGGGCTGCCAATCGAATACGATCAGGCACATCGGGCGATATCCTCGCTGGGTGAGGCCGGGCGGCGCGCCGCGGCGCATGCCGTCCGGCGGCGCGCGGCCGTCAGGCTTCGGCGGGCAGCGCGTAGGGAAGCGGCAGGAACGCGAGCGTCGGACCGCTCGCGGATGCTAGGTGGACCGAGCCGCTCTCGAGCGCGGCGAGCTTGATCTCGACGAGCGCGTCGACGCCGCCCTCGGGCGCCGCCGCCGCGTTCACGATCATCCCGCACGGCTGGCCGGGGTCGTCCGAATGATAGAGCTCGACGCCCGCATGCGCGGCGTCGGTGCCCACGGCGAGGTGCGCGAGCGCGGTGCGGCGCTTGATCGTGCCGCGATACTGGCTGCGGGCGACGACTTCCTGGCCCGGATAGCAGCCCTTGCGGAAGTTCACGCCGCCGATCACGTCGAAGTTGACCATCTGCGGGACGAACTGCTCGGCGGCGGGCTGCGTGATGCGCGGCTCGCCCGCGCGTACGTCGAGCCAGTCCCAGACGGCGGCCGACACGCGCGGCAGCGCGGCTTCGAGCGTGGGCAGGCGCGCGTCGAGCTCGGCGCGCGCGGCGATCCACAGATAGCGCGCGCGGCCGGCCGCGTCGGGCAGGCGGATCAGCGCGCCGGCGGGCGCGTCGACCTTCGTATGGACGCCGTCCGGCAGCGCGTCGAAGACGCCCGACAGCGCGGCGCGCACGTCGCCCGCGAAGCCGACCGCGACGAGCGCGCCGCTCGCGTCGGCGAGCTTCGCCTTCGCGCGCAGCACGAACATCGACAGGCGCTTCTGCACGGCGGGCTGCACGTCCTTCGACACGAGAAGGCGCACGTCGTGACCCGCGCGCCATGCGAGGAGCGACGCGAGCAGGCGCCCCTTCGGCGAGCAGTAGCCGGCCAGGCGCGCGCTCGCCGCATCGAGATGCTCGATGTCGTTGGTCAGCTGGCCGTGCAGGAACGTCGCGGCGTCGGCGCCCGTCACATCGACGATGCCGAACTGTTCGAGCACCGTGAACGCGCCGCGCTCGAGCACGGCGGCGAAATCGTCGGGGCGCGGACGGGGCGGCGCCGGCAGCGCGGCGGGGACGGCGGCCTGCGCGGCCGGGGAGGCGATCGGTGTGCTCATGGAATGAGGGAACAGTCAATCCTGACTTTGGCAGAGGCGAGCAAGTATTATATGGGTCTTACCTGATTCACGTTCCGCATGTCCCTACTGAAGAAGTGCGCCGCGTTCGCGGCGCTCGCCGTCGTATTGCTGGGCGCCGCTTGCGCGGGCGGCGCCTATTACTGGGCCACTCGGCCGCTCGCGCTCGCCACGCCGACCCTCGACGTCACGATCAATCCCCGCAGCAGCGTGCGCAGCGTCGCGCAGCAGCTTGCGCACGGCGGCGTGCCCGTCGAGCCGAGGCTCTTCGTCGCGATGACGCGCGCGCTGTTCCTGTCGAGCCGGCTCAAGTCGGGCAACTACGAATTCAAGACGGGCGTGACCCCTTACGAGGTGCTGCAGAAGGTTGCGCGCGGCGACGTCAACGAGTACGTCGTCACGGTGATCGAGGGCTGGACGTTCCGGCGGATGCGCGCGGAGCTCGACGCGAACGCGGCGCTCGCGCACGCGAGCGCCGGGATGAGCGACGCGGAACTGTTGCGCGCGATCGGCGCGTCCGACGAGGCCGTGGCGCGCGGCAGCGGCGAGGGCCTGTTCTTTCCGGACACCTACCTGTTCGACAGGGGCGCGAGCGACCTGAACGTCTATCGCCGCGCGTACAAGCTGATGCAGACGCGCCTGGCCGACGCGTGGACGGCGCGCCGGCCCGGCCTGCCGTTCCAGACGCCTTACGAAGCGCTGACGATCGCGTCGCTCGTCGAGAAGGAGACGGGGCGCGCGGCCGATCGCGCGTTCGTCTCGGGCGTGTTCGCGAACCGCCTGCGGGCCGGGATGCCGCTGCAGACCGATCCGTCGGTGATCTACGGAATGGGCGATGCGTACGCCGGGCGGCTGCGCAAGCGCGATCTGCAGACGGACACTCCGTACAATACCTACACGCGCCGCGGGCTGCCCCCGACGCCGATCGCGCTGCCGGGCGAGGCGGCGCTCTATGCCGCGGTGAACCCGGCGGCGACGTCCGCGCTCTATTTCGTCGCGAAGGGCGACGGCACGAGCGTTTTTTCGGACACGCTAGGGGATCACAACAAGGCCGTGGACAAATACATACGAGGTCAATGAATGGCGCGTGGCAAATTCATCACGTTCGAAGGGATCGACGGCGCGGGCAAGACCACGCATCTGCAGTGGTTCTGCGACCGGCTTCAGGAAAGGCTCGGGCCGGCCGGCCGGCACGTGGTCGTCACGCGCGAGCCGGGCGGCACGCAGCTCGGCGAGACGCTGCGGGAGATTCTCCTGAACCAGCCGATGGATCTCGAGACCGAGGCGCTGCTGATGTTCGCCGGCCGGCGCGAGCATCTCGCGCTCGTGATCGAGCCCGCGCTCGCGCGCGGCGACTGGGTCGTGTCGGACCGCTTCACCGACGCGACGTTCGCGTATCAGGGCGGCGGGCGCGGGCTGCCGCGCGACAAGCTCGAGGCGCTCGAGCGCTGGGTGCAGGGCGGCTTCCAGCCGGATCTGACGGTGCTGTTCGACGTGCCGCCGCAAGTCGCGAGCGCGCGCCGCGGCGCGGTGCGGATGCCGGACAAGTTCGAAAGCGAATCGGACGCGTTCTTCGCGCGCACGCGCGCCGAGTATCTGCGCCGCGCGCAGGAGGCGCCGCATCGCTTCGTGATCGTCGATTCGAGCGAGCCGATCCCGCAGATCCGCAAGAAGCTCGACGGCGTGCTCGCCGCGCTGTGACGAAAGGACGACGCGAACGATGATCTATCCGTGGCAGACCGACGACTGGAACCGCCTGCAGGCGCTGCGCGCGCATTGGCCGCACGCACTTTTGCTGTACGGCCAGGCGGGGATCGGCAAGCTCGCGTTCACGCGGCATCTCGCGAAGGGCTTCCTGTGCGAGGCGCCGCATGAGAACGGCGAGCCGTGCGGCGCGTGCGCCGCGTGTTCGTGGTTCGAGCAGGGCAACCACCCCGATTACCGGATTGTCGTGCCGGAGGCGCTCGCAGCCGAGCTGCCGGGCGCGGCCGACGAGCCGAAGGCCGCCGACGCCGACGAAGGCGGCAAGAAGACCAAGACGCCGAGCAAGGAAATCAAGATCGAGCAGGTGCGCGCGCTCGTCGACTTTTGCGCAATCGCGTCGCATCGCGGCGGCGCGCGCGTCGTCGTGCTGTATCCGGCCGAGGCGCTCAACGTCGCGGCCGCGAACGCGCTGTTGAAGACGCTCGAGGAGCCGCCGCCGGGCGTCGTGTTCCTGCTCGCGTCCGCGCGCATCGACCGGCTTTTGCCGACGATCGTGAGCCGTTGCCGCCAGTGGCCGATGGCGGTGCCCGCGCTCGACTCGGCGGCGGCCTGGCTCGCGGCGCAGGACGTCGCCGACGCGGGCGCGCTGCTCGCCGAAGCGGGCGGCGCGCCGCTCGCCGCGCTCGCGCTCGCGAACGACGAGAACCGGCCGCTGCGCGACTGGACGCTCGCGCAGCTCGCGGCGGGCGCCGCGTGCGATCCGTTCGCGTGCGGCGAGACGCTGCAGAAGCTGCCCGTGCCCGTCGTGCTCGGCTGGCTGCAGCGCTGGCTGTACGACTTGCTCGCCGAGCGCGCGGCGGGCGCGCCGCGCTATTTTCCCGCGCAGCGCGCGGCGCTCGCGCGCTGCGCGGCCGCCGTCGATTCGAACGCGTTCGCGCGCTTCCTGAAGACGGTTACGCGGCAGCGCGCGGTGGAGAACCATCCGCTCAGCGCGCGCCTCGTGTTCGAAGAGCTGTTTCTCGGCTACCGCGAGCTGTTCGCGTAGCCTGCCAACCGTTTCATCTATCGGATTGCCTTCCATGACCGAGCTTGCCTATCGCGACGCCACGCCGGACGACCTGCCCGCGATCGTCGCGATCTACAATTCGACGATCGCGTCGCGCCGGGTGACGGCCGACACCGAGCCCGTGACGATCGAAAGCCGCCGCGCGTGGTTCGACGCGCACAATCCGCACGTGCGGCCGCTGTGGGTCGTCGAGGGCGCGGGGCAGGTGATCGCGTGGCTGAGTTTCTCCGATTTCTACGGGCGTCCGGCATACGGCCATACGGCGGAGATCAGCATCTATCTCGACGAGGCCGCGCGCGGCAACCGGCTCGGCAGCCGGCTGCTCGAGGCGGCGCTCGCGAAGGCGCCGGCGCTCGGCATCCACACGGCGCTCGGCTTCATCTTCGGCCACAACGAGCCGAGCCTGCGGCTCTTCGCGCGCTACGGCTTCGCGACCTGGGGCACGCTGCCGCGCGTCGCGGTGCTCGACGGCGTCGAGCGCGATCTCGTGATCGTCGGCAAGCGGCTCGTCGAAGCGTAAGCGCGCGGCGCAGCCGGCGCGCCCGCTTCGCCGGCGCCGTCGCGCGCTGCGCGTCGCGCAGCAAGGAAGAATTCAACATGTTCGTCGATTCACACTGTCACATCAATTTCGAAGGCCTCGCCGACCGTCTGCCGCAAGTGCTGGACAACATGCGCGAGCACGGCGTCACGCACGCGCTTTGCGTATCGGTCGATCTCGAGACGCTGCCGTCCGTGCTCGCGATCGCGCGCGATCACGACAACGTTTTCGCGTCGGTCGGCGTGCATCCCGACCACGAGGACGCGAAGGAGCCGACGGTGGCCGAGCTCGTCGAGCTCGCCGCGCATCCGAAGGTGGTGGCGATCGGCGAGACGGGCCTCGACTATTACCGCCTCGAAGGCCGCTCGATCGCCGACATGGAGTGGCAGCGCGCGCGCTTTCGCACGCACATTCGCGCGGCGCACGCGACGGGCAAGCCGCTCATCGTCCACACGCGTGCGTCGTCGGAGGATACGCTGCGGGTCATGGCCGAGGAGCGCGCGAGCGTGCCGGGCGGCGTGATGCACTGCTTCACCGAGCCGTGGCCCGTCGCCGAGGCCGCGCTCGCGCAGAACTTCCACATCTCGCTTTCCGGCATCGTCACGTTCAAGAACGCGACCGACGTGCAGGACGTCGCGCGGCGCGTGCCGCTCGACCGGCTGCTGATCGAGACCGATTCGCCGTATCTTGCGCCGGTGCCGTATCGCGGCAAGCCGAATGAACCTGCGTACGTCAGCCATGTCGGACGCTTTATCGCGGCGCAACGCGGGATGACCGACGAGGCGCTCGGCGCCGCGACGTCGCAGAACTTTTTCCGGCTGTTCAAGATCGCCCGCGCGGGCGACGCCAGCCCAGTCAACCAGGGGTAGGAGCTGAAAAAAATGAAGTCGATCAAACACTTGTCGAAACAACGCACGATGAGCGCCGTGCTGCGCACGCTCGCGGTCGCGGGCGGGCTCGGCGTGTTCGCGGCGGCGCCCGCGCACGCGGAGTCGCTCGACGGGATCGTGAAGGCCGTCAAGTTCGACGACATCAAGGACATCTCGAAGCAGCTGAAGAACGGCCTCGACCCGAACACGATCGCGCCGAACGGCGATCCGCTCCTCGTGATCGCCGCGCGCGAGAAGTCCGATCAGGTCGCGGCGGCGCTCGCCGCCGCGCCGAACGTCGAGCTCGACAAGGAAGACAAGGCGGGCGAGAACGCGCTGATGCTCGCCGCGCTGAACGGCGATCTGCCGCTCGTCAAGCTGCTCGTCGACAAGGGCGCCGAAGTGAGCAAGAAGGGCTGGTCGCCGCTGCACTACGCGGCGACGAACGGCAACGACGAGGTCGTCAAGTATCTGCTCGACAAGTCCGCGTACATCGACGCCGCGTCGCCGAACGGCACGACGCCGCTGATGATGGCGGCGCGCGGCAACCACGGCTCGACCGTCACGCTGCTGCTCGACCAGGGCGCCGATCCCGCGCTGAAGAACCAGCTCGGCGTCACCGCGCTCGACTTCGCGAAGCACTACAACGCGCCGGACGCAACCGGGATTCTGTCGAAGCGCACGGTGCGCATCGGCGACGCGCCAGCGCCGAATGCGCAAAAGAGTGCAAAATAGTGACTTTCGGCGCGGCGGGCTGCCGCGCCTTTCGAAGTATCGGCGGTTTCGCCTCCTGACATAAGGAAGATTCATGTTGCGGGCTATGTTTTGCGCCGCCGCGTTCGCCGTGCCGCTGACGGCGGCCGCCTTCACGGCCGGCGACCTCGACAAGCTGTGCGCGAAGACCGACGTCAAGTCGCGGGCGTCGTGCGCGGCGTACATCGAGGGCGCGGCGGACGGCGTCTACAACACGATCGACGCGATCGGCGGCACCACGGGGCCGCGCGTCGGCCAGTACTTCTGTCTGCCGCCCGACATCAAGTCGCAGCAGATGACCGACGCGGTGCGCAAGTACATCGCGGAGAACCCCAAGCTCGCCGACTACAACGCGAGCACGGCGGTGTCGCTCGGGCTCGGCAAGGCGTTTCCCTGCCGCGGCTATTGATCCGGGCCGGCCGCCGCCCCGGCGCGGGGACGCGTTCCCCGCGAACCTGACGGAGACACGGCGCGCATGTTGACGATCGACGACCTGTGGCGCATCGCCGATGCGCCGCTTCATAGCTGGCTCGGCACGCTGGCCGTGTCGGCGCTCGTCGTGCTCGTGATCGCGGGCATTCACCGGATCGGCGCGCGCATCGTCGTGCCGATCGCCCGGCCTTATCCGGTCATGAGCGAGATCGTGTCGTACGCCGACCGGCCGTCGCTCGTCCTGCTGTCGTTCCTCGCGCTCGAGTTCCTGTGGCTGCAGGTCGACGAATCGCTGCCGCATGCGGGCGGGCTGCGCACGATCGCGGCGGTCGGCACGATCGTGGCGCTGACTTGGCTGCTGATGCGGCTTGCCGCCGCGGTCGGCGACGCGATCATCCGCGCGCATCCGATCGACACGCCCGACAACCTCGAGGCGCGCCGCATCCACACGCAGACCCGCGTGCTCGCGCGAACCGTGATGGTGCTGATCGTGATCGTCGGCGCGGGCGCCGCGCTGATGACGTTTCCGAACGTGCGGCAGGTCGGCGCGAGTCTTCTCGCGTCGGCGGGCGTCGCGGGCCTCGTCGCCGGCATCGCCGCGCGCCCGGTGCTCGGCAACCTGATCGCCGGGCTGCAGATCGCGCTGTCGCAGCCGATCCGGCTCGACGACGTCGTCATCATTCAGGGCGAGTGGGGGCGCATCGAGGAGATCACGGGCACCTATGTGTCGGTGCGCCTGTGGGATCAGCGGCGGCTCGTCGTGCCGCTGCAGTGGTTCATCGAAAATCCCTTTCAGAACTGGACGCGCAGCAGCGCCGAGCTGATCGGCACGGTGTTCCTGTACGTCGACTATCGGCTGCCGCTCGAGCCGCTGCGCGCGGAGCTCGCGCGGATCGTCGCCGCCGCGCCCGAATGGGACGGCCGCGTGCAGGTGCTGCAGGTGACCGACGCGACCGAGCGCTCGATGCAGTTGCGCGCGCTCGTCAGCGCGCGCGATTCGTCGCTTGCGTGGGATTTGCGCTGCCGCGTGCGCGAGGGGCTCATCGCGTTCATCAACGCGCACTATCCGCACTGCCTGCCGCGCGAGCGCAACGAATGGACGGCGCCCGACGCCGGCGCGCGCGAGCCGCATCCGGGCGGGCGCGTGCAGGAGCCGGCCGCGAGCACGGCGGCGTTCACCGCGGCGGACCCGACGACGGCCGAGACCGGCGTGCCGCGCGCGCCGCATTGAGCGCGCCGGGCGGTGCGGCACGCCGCGTTGCGGGCATGCGCCGCGCGGGATGCGCGGGCGCACGACGCGGACATCGCGCGAGCGGTCCGCGCGGCGCGCTGGCCGAGTGGGGCCGACGTGGGGCCGACGTGGGGCCGACATAAGGCAGACATGAGGCCGACATGAGGCCGACATGAGGCCGCCGCGCGCATCGATCGCCGTTCGCCTCCTCCATCAACGATTCAACGGTTCAACAATTCGCCGATGCGATCCGCCGATTTTTCGATGCCGCCGCTCACCGCCCTCGCCATCGCCAATTACCGGTCGTTGCGCGATCTCATCGTGCCGCTCACGGCGCTCAACGTGATCACCGGGCCGAACGGCAGCGGCAAATCGAGCCTCTATCGCGCGCTGCGCCTGCTCGCGGATACCGCGCAGGGCCGGGTGATTCCGTCGCTCGCGCGCGAGGGCGGGCTGCCGTCGACGCTATGGGCGGGCCCCGAGCGCTTCTCGCGCGGCATGCTCGCGGGCGAGGTGCCGGTGACGGGCACGGTGCGCAGCGAGCCGGTGAGCCTGAAACTCGGCTTCGCGTGCGAAGACTTCGGCTACGCGATCGATCTCGGGCTGCCGCCGCTCAACGGCGAAACCGAGTTCGGGCTCGATCCGGTCATCAAGCGCGAGTGCATCTGGAGCGGGCCGATGCCGCGGCCGTCGACGCTGCTCGTCGATCGGCGCGGCGCGCAGTTGCGCACGCGCGATGAAGCGGGCGATTGGCGGACCGTTGCGCAGCCCGTCGCGAGTTTCGACAGCATGATGACCGAGTTCGCCGACCCGCGCGGCGCGCCCGAGATGATCGCGATGCGCGAGCGGATTCGCTCGTGGCGCTTCTACGATCATTTCCGCACCGACGCGCTCGCGCCCGCGCGGCTCGCGCAGGTCGGCACGCATACGCCGGTGCTGTCCGACGACGGCGGCGATCTCGCGGCCGCGCTGCAGACGATCTACGAGATCGGCGACGCCGCCGCGCTCGACGCGGCGCTCGACGACGCGTTTCCCGGCGCGCGGCTCGAGATCGACAATCCGGGCAGGCGCGGCCGCTTCGAGGTGCTGATGCGGCAGCCGGGGCTGCTGCGGCCGCTGCGCGCGGCCGAGTTGTCGGACGGCACGCTGCGCTACCTGCTGCTCGTCGCGGCGCTCCTCACGCCGCGCCCGCCCGCGCTGCTCGTGCTGAACGAGCCGGAGACGAGCCTGCATCCCGACCTGCTGCCCGCGCTCGGCCGGCTGATCGCGCAGGCGGCGGGGCGCTCGCAGGTGATCGTCGTGTCGCATGCGGCGCGCCTCGTCGCATCGCTCGAACGCGAGCCGGGCAGCCATTCGATCGTGCTCGAGAAGGCGCTGGGCGCGACGCGGATCGTCGATTCGGACGCGCTCGACTTGCCGGCATGGAAATGGCCGGCGCGATGAAGGCGGCGCGGTGAGGGCGGCAGGCAGCGGCGGCGGGGCGGCGAGCGCCGCGGAACGCCGCCGCGGCGGCACGGCGCATCGGAATCGGACAAAGAGGGCCAGGTTTCTGGGCAACGTCCGCCGCGGCTGCAAAGATGCGGCTGGGCTGAATGTATCTCGCCTGTAACAAGCCCCAAAAAATGCAATCGGTCCGCTGGGATGCGCGCCGATCGCTAATAATGGCGGTCTGCGGGCGTCGCCCGACGCCGGCTCGCGGGCCGGCCGCCACTGGAGATCGTACCCATGAGAATTGCGCAGATCGCTCCGTTGACCGAATCAGTGCCGCCGAAGCTGTACGGCGGAACCGAGCGCGTCGTGTCGTACATCACCGAGGCGCTCGTCGACCTGGGGCATGACGTGACGCTGTTCGCGAGCGGCGATTCGATCACGCGCGCGAAGCTCGACGCGGTGTGGCCGCGCGCGTTGCGGCTCGATTCGTCGATCCGCGACCGGATCGCGCCGCACATGCTGCTGATGGAGACCGTCGCGCGCCGCGCGCGGGATTTCGACGTGCTCCATTTCCACATGGATTACTACTCGTTCTCGGTCTTCAAGCGGCAGGAGACGCCGTTCGTGACGACGCTGCACGGCCGCCTCGATCTGCCGGAGCAGCAGCCGGTGTTCGACACGTTCGACACCGCGCCCGTGATCTCGATCTCGAACGCGCAGCGCCAGCCGATGCCGCAGGCGAAGTGGCTGACGACGGTCCATCACGGGTTGCCCGAGACGCTCTACACGCCGCAGCCCGTCGAGCAGTCGTATCTCGCGTTCCTCGGCCGGATCTCGCCGGAAAAGCGCGTCGACACGGCGATCCGGATCGCGCAGCGCTGCGGGATGCGCATTCGCATCGCGGCGAAGATCGACGCGGCGGACGAAGAGTATTTCGAGCGCGAGATCAAGCCGCTCTTCGCGCTGCCGCACGTCGAGTTCATCGGCGAGATCGCCGATCACGAGAAGGCGGCGTTCCTGTCGGGCGCGCATGCGCTGCTGTTTCCGATCGACTGGCCCGAGCCGTTCGGCCTCGTGATGATCGAGGCGATGGCGTGCGGCACGCCCGTCATCGCGTTCAACCGCGGCGCGGTGCCGGAGGTGATCGACGAGGGCGTGTCGGGCTTCATCGTCGAGGATGAGATCAGCGCCGTCGCGGCCGTGAACCGGCTGTACACGCTGCCGCGCAACCGGGTGCGCGCGCGCTTCGAGGAGCGCTTCACGTCGCGCCGGATGGCGCAGCAATACGTCGACGTCTATCAATCGCTGATTCGCGCGCAGAAGCGCTCGCGCTTCAAGGTGATCGATTCGGCGTCTTGAACGAACGAGGCGAGCGGCGCGGCAGGGTGCGTCTCGGCCCGCCGTCGCCCCGTGTGCCCCGGCGCCGCGCCGCGCGTTGCGGCGACGCATGAAAAAACGGCGATGCGCGGTAAAAGCGCATCGCCGTTTTCGTGTCGGCCGCCGCTTGCCATCGATGCGGCGGCCGCGTGCGCGGGCGTCAGATCTTCAGCTTCGTGACCTTCGTGCCGCTGATCGACACGTCGCCCATCAGCCCGGCGTTCGTCAGCACGATCACTTCGACGGGCGCGGTCGCCGTGGTCGTGTCGATCGCGCCGTTCGCGCCCATCTTCACGAGCGCGACCGACGCGTCGGCGCCGGCCGCCCAGCCGTCGGAGTTGCGGAATTTGTCGAGCGCGTCCTGCGTCATGAACAGGAACACGATCGCCTTCGATTGTGCGCCCGCCTGCAGGCCGACCGACAGCGACGAGGTGTTGTAGTAGCCGACCGTCGCGCCGCCCACGCGCAGCGAGCCGTTGCCCGTTTGGCCGCCGATGATGAGGCCGGCCTGGATCACGTCCGGGAACACGAGCACGCCGCGCGACTTCGCGACGAGCTCACGCGAGCCGGGCACCGTCGAGTACAGACGCGACAGCGTGGCGTCCGTGCTCGCATCGATGGCTTGACGCTTCGACGCGTTGGTCGCTGCGTTGGCGGGCTTGTCCGGCGTCGTCGTGCAACCGGCGAGCGCCAGGCTGCCCACGACGAGCGCGGCGGCGGCTTTCAACACGAGATTGCGTTTCTGCATCGTTTTTCTCCATCAAGTGTAGATCAGCGTGATTCCCGCGAACGGGTTCACGCCGGACTTTATAACACAGCGAAATGCTTTGCCTTACCGCTGTAAGGTGAAAGACCGTCAAATCGACGCGTTTCATTGTGCGGCGGCGCGTGCGTGCGCGGGTTGTCGTGGGCCAAGGTTTGCTTTGGCGGGCGAAGCCGATGCCGCGCGGCGCGCGAACGTCAGTGATGCGAAACGGGCGGCTTGATCGGCGGGCGCCGCAGCGCGCGGCGCACGAGCCCGATCACGACGCCGCATGCAAACAGGAACGCGGCGGGAACGATCCAGTAACCGACGAACGCATGCCACAGATAGCCCGCGAGCGTGCGCTTGCGCACCGCGAATTCGTCGCGCGCCTCCTGCTGACGGCGCGCGTTCGCCGCGAGCACGTTGGCGGGGCAGCCTGCCGCGCGCGCCTCGTCCGGCTCGCCGCGGCAGACCGCCGCCGCGCCCGCCGCGCGTTGCGCGCCGGTGAGCTCCCAGGTCGTGAGCGCCAGCTCGAGGTCGGCGTAGTTGTACGCCATTTCCTCGCGGATCTCGCGCACGGCGACGATCGCGACAGGCACCGCCCAGAACACGATCACGATCAGCCAGCGCCGAAACCAGCGGCTTTGTCTCCATGCCATCCCGTGCCTCCGTTTGATGCGCGGCGCGCATCTGTCATGAGGGCGGCCCGATGGCGCTTCGTTTTGGTGGGGAGGGCCGCGCTGCAGCCATCATAGAAGAAAACGCGGCGAAACGCCGCAGTCGGCCGCGCGCGAATGCGTGCGTCGCAAAAGAAAGTGCCGCGCCCGTCGAAACGGTGCGCGGCATCGTGCCGATTCGCCGGAAGCGTCAGGCGGCGGGCTTCGCCGACAGGCAGCCCTTCATGAACGCCTTGCGATCGTCGCCCGTCTTGCCGGCGGCTTGCGTGTTGCAGGCCTTCATCTTTTCCTGCTGCGACATCTTCTTCGCCGGCTTCGCCGACAGACAGTCCTTCATGAACGCCTTGCGCTCGTCGCCCGTCTTGCCGGCGGCCTGCGCATTGCATGCCTTCATCTTGTCCTGCTGGCTGTTTGCGGCGAATGCAGGCGTTGCCAGCACGCCGCCGACGAGCAGCGCGGCCATCAGCGATCGGATCTTCATTGGACACTCCCGGTGGGTGAGTTGCATCTTGTTCGATAAGCGATGAATCGCGCGGCTGCGCGGATCGCGGTTTGCATTATGGCAAATTGGCGCCGAAACGACAAAATACTCGGGGAAAACGAGCGGTGCGTTAATTTTCGCGTGACGGCCGCGCAACGGATCGGGCGCGCAGCGCGCTCGCCGGCCGTGGCCGAAATGCTTTCGCAAGGCTGCAAACGCCGGTGCCGCAAGCGTTTCGGACGGCCTTCGCGTGCGTGCGCCGCGCGCTTTTTCCGGGCGGCGCAGTCGGGCGGCGCCGGCGATTTTGTCTATTTCGAGATAACGCGAGAAGGCGCGGCGCGCGCGATCTCGCGCGTCGCGCGCGCATCGTGCGGGAGTGCGAACGGCGCGCGTCGGGCGGCGCGAGGCCGGCGCGTCCGGTTCGCGCCGCGCGTGCGCGCACTCGGGAAAACTCCGCGCTTGCCGGGCGGAGGCCGGCTGCCGTTACAATCGCGGCCATGAACGCACCGACATCTTCCAGCCCCCCCAACGTTTCGAGCGCGACGCCGCGCACGCTGCCACGCATCGCCGTTCTCGCGACGGGCGGCACGATCGCGGGCGCCGCGCCCGACGCCGCGCAGACGGCCGGCTATCAGGCGGGCGCGCTCGGCGTCGACCGGCTCCTCGCCGCCGTGCCCGCGCTCGCGCAGATCGCGACGATCGCAGCCGAGCAGGTCGCGAGCATCGACAGCAAGGATCTGTCGCCCGCGCTGTGGACGACGCTCGTCGAGCGGATCGACGCGCTCGCCGCGAGCGACGCGATCGACGGCATCGTGATCACGCACGGCACCGACACGCTCGAAGAAACCGCCTACCTGCTGCATCTGACCGTGAAGACCGCGAAGCCCGTCGTGATGACGGCGGCGATGCGGCCCGCGACCGCGCTGTCGTCGGACGGCCCGCTCAACCTGCTGAACGCGGTGGCCGTCGCAGGCAGCGAGGCGGCGCGCGGGCAGGGCGTGCTCGTCGCGTTCAACAACCGGATACACGGCGCGCGCGACGTCGTGAAGACGAGCACCTACGCGGTCGACGCGTTCCATTCGCCGGAACTCGGCGCGCTTGGCTGGGTGCAGGACGGCCGCATCGAATTCGCGCGGCGCGCGACGCGCCCGCATACGCTCGACTCGCGCTTCGCGATCGGCGCCGCGTGGCCGCAGGTCGACGTCGTCGCGAGCTACGCGGGCGCGTCGCGCGCGATGGTCGACGCGTGCGTTGCCGCGGGCGCGCGTGGGCTCGTCGTCGCGGGCACGGGCAACGGCTCGATCCACGCGACGCTGCAGACGGCGCTGGCCGACGCGGCGGCGAAGGGCGTTGCGATCGTGCGCGCGTCGCGCGTCGGCTCGGGGCACGTGATGCGCAACGGCGCGGCGAACGACGACGCGCTCGGCTTCGTGAGCGCGGGCTCGCTCAATCCGTACAAGGCGCGCGTGCTGTTGATGCTCGCGCTCGCGGCGGGCGTCGCCGACGTGCGCGAATTGCAGCGGGTGTTCGATACGTATTGATCGGCGGATAGGCGGATAGGCGGGCCGGCGCGCATCTCGCGCGCGGCGCGGCGCGCGGGCCGCTTCGCGTCCGAATGCATCGCGTCGAATCGAGCCGCAGGCGGCGTCGGCGCATAAAAGAAAAGCGGACCCGTGGGTCCGCTTTTTTCACATGATGCGCCGCTGCGCGCGTCGTTCAGGACTGCGGCGGAATCACGAGCTTCTGGCCCGGATAGATCCTGTCGGGGCTCGAGAGCATCGGGCGGTTCGCCTGGAAGATCGCGTCGTTCTTCGAGCCGTCGCCGTAGTACTTCTCGGCGATCTTCCAGAGATTGTCGCCGGAGACGACGTCGTGGTACTGCACTTGCGGATCGTCCGGTTGCAGGTCGTCGTCGTTCACGCCCGCGACGCCTTGCACGTTGCCCGCCGCCACCTTGACCTTCGCCTTCGTATCGAGGTCCGCGACGCTGCCCGACAGCGTGACGGTGCGCGACGCGCCGTCGAACGCGACCGTCAGGTTCGACGTGTCGAGGCCCTGTGCGGAGATGTAGTTCTTGATCGCATCGCCGGCCGTCTGATTGGCTGCGGCCGGATCGCTCGCGGCTTGCTCGTCGCTCTTGCCGAGCAGCTTTTCACCCGCTTCCTTGATGAACGAAAGAAGACCCATCGCAACACTCCTTCAGGTGATTGAAAAAAGATGCGCCGTGAAGTCGCGAGAAGCGCGAAAGCGGTGCGGCGCTTCTCGAAAGGCGTCGCGAAAGTGTAGGCGTTCGCGTTGCAAATTGCATGAAAAATCGCTTCGGCGAACGTAAAGAAATGTAATACGTGCTGTGACGAATCCGACAGACGGACACCCGACGACGACGTCTGACCGACCAAGGCTTCCCCGTCGGCGCCGGGTGCCGCTGCGGACCCACCTGCCGCTCTCAGCCGAAAGCGGCTTTGTTTGCCTCGCCGCATGCAACGCGCACGCGGCGAGGCGCCCCATCGACGATGCGCCGCGCGCGCATCGCGTTCGATTGCATCGAGCGTCACGCGGACGACTCGTTGTCGTGTTAAGCGACGCCGTCGCGCAGGACACGGGCGACATCGCGGCGCTGCGTTCGCTCGCGCGAACGGTGTGTTGACCGATGCCCGATTCGAGCGGCGCGCGTGCGAGCCGAACGGCGGGCATCTGCGCTTACGGCGCTCGCGCCGCGGCGCATCGGCGCTGCGCTTTTCCTCTTCGCCGATGCGCCGATGCACCGCCGATTTGCAGCCGCTTCATCGCCGCTTCATCGCACCGACGCGATTCGCCGCGCCGCGCCGCCGCATTCGTTCACGCGACTTTCTTGTCGCTTTGCGGCTCGCCGATCTCGAAGTTCGACATGATCTCGAGCGCGCGCACGATCGCCGAGTGATCCCATGCGCCGCCGCCGTTGGCCGCGCACACGCTGAAGAGCTGCTGCGCGCTCGCCGTGTGCGGCAGCGCGATGTTCATCCGGCGCGCGCCGTCGAGCGCGAGATTCAGGTCCTTGCGATGCAGGTCGATGCGGAAGCCCGGCTCGAACGTGCGCTTCGTCATCCGCTCGCCGTGCAGCTCGAGAATCCGCGACGACGCGAAACCGCCCATCAGCGCGCGCCGCACGCGCTCCGGATCGGCGCCCGAGCGCGCGGCGAAGAGGAGCGCCTCGGCGACCGCCTCGAGGTTCAGCGCGACGATGATCTGATTCGCGACCTTGCAGGTCTGGCCCGCGCCGTTGTCGCCGATGAGCGAGACGTTCCTGCCCATCAGGTCGAAGAGGGGCTTCGCGCGCTCGAACGCGCGCTGCGGGCCGCCCACCATGATCGTGAGCGTCGCATCGCGCGCGCCGACTTCTCCGCCCGACACGGGCGCGTCGAGATAGTCGCAGCCGAGCGCGTTGATCTCCTTGGCGAACTCGCGCGTGTCGAGCGGCGAGATCGAGCTCATGTCGATCACGAGCTTGCCGGCCGCGAGCCCCTTCGCGACGCCGTCGTCGGCGAACAGCGCGTTTCGCACGTCGGGCGTGTCGGGCACCATCGAGATCACGATCTCGGACGCTTGCGCGACGGCCGTCGAATTCGCTGCGACCTGCGCGTGCTCGCGCAGATCGGCGGGCACCGGATACGCGCCGTTCACGACGAGGCGGTGGCCGCCCTTGAGCAGGTTGCGCGCCATGTGCGCGCCCATGATGCCGAGGCCGATGAAGCCGATCGTTGCCATTGCGATGTCTCCCGTGAGTCCTGTGAATCGTGGATGCCTAATGTGGATGCCTAATGAGCGGATGAGCGGATGCGTTCGCGTGCGCACCGGATCACATGCCGGTGCCGGCGCGCTTCGCATCGACGCGCGCGATCTGCTGCAGCCAGCCGAGGCCTTCCGCCGTCGTCGTGCGCGGCTTGTATTCGCAGCCGACGTAGCCGTCGTAGCCGAGCGCGTCGAGCCGATCGAACAGAAACGCATAGTTGATTTCGCCCGTGCCGGGCTCGTGACGGCCCGGGTTGTCCGCGAGCTGGATGTGCGCGATCGATCCGAGATGCTTTTCGATCGTCGCCGCGAGCTCGCCCTCCATCCGCTGCATGTGATAGATGTCGTATTGCAGGAAGAGGTTGTCGGCGCCGGCCGCGCGGATCACGTCGAGCGTTTCGGCGCAGCGGTTGAGCGCGAAGCCCGGGAGGTCGTACGAATTGCAGGGCTCGACGAGCAGGCGCATGCCGGCCTTCTTCAGTTCGGTGGCGGCGAAGCGCAGGTTCTCGACGATCGTCGCGAGCGTCGCGTCGCGCTTTGCGCTCGCCGGCGCGATGCCGACGAGGCAATTGAGCTGCGGCACCTTCAGCGCGCGCGCATAGTCGATCGCGCGGCCGACGCCGTCCTGGAATTCGCCGACGCGATCGGGCAGGCACGCGATTCCGCGCTCGCCCCGATCCCAGTCGCCCGCGGGCAGGTTGTGCAGCACGAGGCGCAGGCGGTTCGCTTCGAGCCGCTCGGCAAGCTCCTCCTTTGCGTACGGATACGGAAACAGGAACTCGACGGCGGAAAAGCCCGCGTCGGCCGCCGCCTCGAAACGGTCGAGAAACGGCACCTCGTTGAACAGCATCGTCAGATTGGCTGCGAATTTCGGCATGTTCGTGGTCTCGCTGGTCGGTCAGTTGAGCAAGTCGAATCGGTCGAACTGAACTGATCAGCGATGCTGATCAATCCAATCGAGCAAGCAAACAAGTAAAGCGGCGAGCGCGATGCGCATCAGTCGAGCAGCGAGATCGCGGTCGGCGCATGCTCGGCCTTCTCCGCGAGATCCTCGAACTCGTTGATCGCGTCGATCTCGGCGCCCATCGAAATGTTCGTCACGCGCTCGAGCATCACCTCGACGACGACGGGCACGCTGAACTCGGCCGTCAACTGCCGCGCGCGCTCGAGCGCGGGCGCGATCTCCTCGGGCTTGAACACGCGCAGCGCCTTGCAGCCGAGCCCCTCGGCCACGGCGACGTGATCGACGCCATAGCCGTTCACCTCGGGCGCGTTGATGTTGTCGAACGCGAGCTGCACGCAGTAGTCCATGTCGAACGCGCGCTGCGCCTGGCGAATGAGGCCGAGATACGAGTTGTTCACGACGACGTGCACGTACGGCAGCTTGAACTGCGCGCCGACCGCGAGCTCCTCGATCATGAACTGGAAGTCGTAGTCGCCCGACAGCGCGACGATCGGGCGCTGCGGATCGGCCGCGCGCACGCCGAGCGCGGCGGGAATCGTCCAGCCGAGCGGGCCCGCCTGGCCGCAGTTGATCCAGTTGCGCGCCTTGTACACGTGCAGGAACTGCGCGGCCGCGATCTGCGACAGCCCGATCGTGCTCACGTAGCACGTGTCGCGGCCGAACGCCTTGTTCATCTCTTCGTACACGCGCTGCGGCTTCACGGGCACGTCGTCGAAATGCGTCTTGCGCTGCAGCGTGCGCTTGCGTTGCCGGCAGTCGGCGGCCCACGCGCCGCGATCCTTCAGCTTGCCCGCGGCCTTCCATTCGCGCGCCACGTCGACGAACAGCTCGAGCGCCGCCTTCGCATCCGACACGATGCCGAGATCGGGGCCGAACACGCGGCCGATCTGCGTCGGCTCGATGTCGACGTGCACGAACTTGCGGCCCTTCGTGTAGACGTCGATGCTGCCCGTGTGGCGGTTCGCCCAGCGGTTGCCGATGCCGAGCACGAAGTCGGACGCGAGCAGCGTCGCGTTGCCGTAGCGGTGCGAGGTCTGCAGGCCGACCATGCCCGCCATCAGCGGATGGTCGTCGGCGATCGCGCCCCACGACATCAGCGTCGGGATCACCGGCACACCGAGCGTTTCCGCGAATTCGACGAGCAGATGCTCGGCCGCCGCGTTGATCACGCCGCCGCCCGACACGATGAGCGGGCGCTCGGCTTCGTCGAGCATCGCGAGCGCGGCCTCGATCTGCGCGCGCGTCGCGCGCGGCTTGTAGATGGGCAAGGGCTCGTAGGTGGCGATGTCGAACTCGATCTCGGCGAGTTGCACGTCGATCGGCAGATCGATCAGCACGGGGCCCGGGCGGCCCGAGCGCATCAGATGGAACGCCTGCTGGAACACGCGCGGCACGAGCGCCGGCTCGCGCACCGTGACCGCCCATTTCGTGACGGGCTTCGCGATCGATTCGATGTCGACCGCCTGGAAGTCTTCCTTGTAGAGCCGCGCGCGCGGCGCCTGGCCGGTGATCGCGAGGATCGGGATCGAATCGGCCGATGCGCAATAGAGGCCCGTGATCATGTCGGTGCCGGCGGGGCCCGACGTGCCGATGCACACGCCGATGTTGCCGGGGGCGGCGCGCGTGTAGCCTTCCGCCATGTGCGACGCGCCTTCGACGTGCCGCGCGAGCACGTGCCCGATCGCGCCCGAGCGGCGCAGCGCCGAATACAGCGGGTTGATCGCGGCGCCCGGCACGCCGAACGCGGTCTGCACGCCTTCCTTCTCGAGCACGAGCACGGCGGCGTCGACGGCTCTCATCCTGGCCATGAAATGTCTCCTAGTTCGATGCGAATCGCGGGTATCGCTGGTGTCGAAGACACTTTAGGGACACCGGAAAGGTTTGATAAGATTCGCTCGAGTCGCTTATTTCGAAACTAAAAGTATCGAATGCCGGGCGCGGGCGGCCGCGCGGGGCGGTGAGGAGACGGCGGATGGACCGGTTCAAGCAGATCGAGACCTTCGTGCGGGTCGCCGACGCGGGCAGCCTCGCGGCGGCCGCGCTCGAGGAAGGGGTGTCGCCCGTCGTGCTCGGGCGGCGCATCGACGCGCTCGAGAAGCGCCTCGGCGTGAAGCTGATGTACCGGTCGACGCGGCGGCTCGTCGTCAGCGAGGACGGCGCCGCGTTCCTCGAGCGTTGCCGCGGGCTCCTCACCGAATGGGCGCAGGCGGAAAACGAGATGGCGGCCGGGCGCCGCGCGGTGAGCGGGCACCTGATCGTGTCGGCGCCCGCTGCGTTCGGGCGCAAGCACGTCGCGCCGCTCGCGCCCGGGTTCATCGCGGACAAGCCCGACTTGCAGATGTCGTTCAATCTGACCGATCGCGTCGTCGATCTCGTGCGCGAGGGCTACGACCTGTCGATCCGGATCGGCGGCGCGGTCGATCCGAACTTCGTCGCGGTGAAGCTCGCGTCGAACCGGCGCGTCGTGTGCGGGACGCCCGAGTACCTGCGCCGGCACGGCCGGCCGAAAACGCTCGACGATCTCGCGGGCCACAACTGCCTCGCGTTCAATCTGCAGGGCGGGCAGAACCGCGGCTGGTACTTCCGGCGCAACGGCAAGCTCGTGACGATGCGCGTGTCGGGCGCGCTCGACTGCAACGACGGCGAGCTGCTGCACCGCTGGGTGTCGGAAGGGCTCGGGCTCGGCTGGCGCTCGACGTGGGAGATCGCGCAGCAGCTCGCGCGCGGCGAGCTCGAAACGGTGCTCGACGAATTCGCGCTGCCCGACTACGACATCCTCGCCGTCTATCCGCAGCAACGCTACGTGCCGGCGCGGGTCCGCTATTTCATCGACTATCTGCGCGCCGCGTATGCGCGGCCCGGGTACTGGGAAGGCGCCGTCTGAGCGCCGCGGCGCCGCGCGCGTTCTTTCGCGCGCGGCGCCAGTCCGCCAGTCCGCCAGTCCGCCAGTCCGCCAGTCCGCCAGTCCGCCAGTCCGCCAGTCCGCCAGTCCGCCA
>NZ_LOYJ01000120.1:0-55641 GCF_001526245.1 Burkholderia sp. MSMB1498 | reverse complement strand
CGGGTCGGCGGGTCGGCGGGTCGGCAGGTCGGCAGGTCGGTGAGCGGCGGGTCAGCGGGCCCACGCCGCGTTTCATGATCCCGGCCATCGTCTCCGCGCGCCGCCGTCGCGCGGCGTCCGCGCATCGGTTAAGCTCGGCGTTTTCGTTGGACGATTCCGCGCCGAGCTGCCGACATGACCGCCTTCCTGCTGATCTGGAGCCCCAAGAAATGGCCTTGGCCCGAGCTGCCCGAAATGGCCGCGCGCGTGAAGGCGGGCGAAGCGGTCGCCGACGTCTGGGGCTGCGGCTTCTCGCGCAGCATCCTGCCGGGCGACCGCGTGTTCCTGCATCGTGTCGCGAAAGAGCCGAAGGGCGTGTTCGGTTCCGGCTACGTGACGCGCGAGCCGTACGAGGTGCCTGATCCGCAAACGAAGCGCGGCTACCGGCTTTGCATCGACTTCGTCTACGACTGGCTCGTCGACGGCCACAGCGAAGTCGTGATCCCGCGCGACGCGCTGCGCGCGCATCCGTTCTCGGTGCAGACGTGGGATGCGCAGACGTCGGGCACGTCGATCAAGCCGATGGTCGAGGGTGCGCTCGAAAAACGCTGGGCCGAACTCACCGGCAAGCGCAAGCCACCGAAGCGCGCATAGCCGGCGCACCGCCGCTCGTCACGCGCCGCCCGTCGGGCGGCGATTCGTACGGCAATTCGCGCTGCAATTCGTGCTGCAATTCGCGCGGCGACTCGCCCCGCGCCTCATCCCGCCGTTCGCCGCGGCGAACAACGGCAATCGGCACCAAACCACGACCCATTCGTCGATCGACGCGACGAATCCGTCCGGCACCGCAGGAATCGCGCGAATCTCGCCGCGCCCGAGCGTCGATCGCGAACCGTTCCTCGATACGCCGCGCCGCGGCGTCGCCCGGACCCGCGTTGCCCGCGCTCCGCCCACACGCCCCGCCCCGCGCGCCGAACCGCCGCAGCGCCGGGAAAGCCCGCGCCGCGCGTCTCCGGTACAATCGGTCGGATCGATACGCCCGACGCGAGCCGCGGCGCTTCGCCGCTCGCGCGCACTCTCTCGCAGGTCCAATTCATGTCGAACAATCAGACTCTCTTCGAACGCGCTCAGCGAACCATCCCGGGCGGCGTCAATTCGCCGGTGCGGGCGTTCCGCTCGGTCGGCGGCACGCCGCGCTTCGTCGCGCGCGCGCAAGGCGCGTACTTCTGGGATGCGGACGGCAAACGCTACATCGACTACATCGGCTCGTGGGGCCCGATGATCGTCGGCCACGTGCATCCGGACGTGCTCGCCGCCGTGCAGCGCGTGCTCGCCGACGGCTTCTCGTTCGGCGCGCCGACCGAGGCCGAGATCGAGATCGCCGAGGAAATCTGCAAGCTCGTGCCGTCGATCGAACAAGTGCGGATGGTGTCGAGCGGCACCGAAGCGACGATGAGCGCGCTGCGCCTCGCGCGCGGCTTCACCGGCCGCAGCCGGATCGTCAAGTTCGAAGGCTGCTATCACGGCCACGCGGACAGCCTGCTCGTGAAGGCGGGCTCGGGGCTCCTCACGTTCGGCAATCCGACCTCGGCGGGCGTGCCGGCCGACGTCGCGAAGCACACGACCGTCCTCGAATACAACAACATCGCGGCGCTCGACGAAGCGTTCGCCGCGTTCGGCGACGAGATCGCCGCGGTGATCGTCGAACCCGTCGCGGGCAACATGAATCTCGTGCGCGGCACGCCCGAGTTCCTGAACGCGCTGCGCGCGCTCTGCACGAAGCACGGCGCCGTGCTGATCTTCGACGAAGTGATGTGCGGCTTTCGCGTCGCGCTGGGCGGCGCGCAGCAGCACTATGGAATCGCGCCGGACCTCACGTGCCTCGGCAAGGTGATCGGCGGCGGAATGCCGGCCGCCGCGTTCGGCGGCCGCAGCGACATCATGTCGCATCTCGCGCCGCTCGGCGGCGTCTATCAGGCGGGCACGCTGTCGGGCAACCCGATCGCGGTCGCCGCGGGCCTCGCGACGCTCAAGCTGATCCAGGCGCCCGGCTTCTACGACGCGCTCGCTCAAAAGACGCGCCGGCTCGCCGACGGTCTCGCCGCCGAAGCGCGCACGACCGGCGTGCCGTTCTCGGCCGACGCGATCGGCGGGATGTTCGGCCTCTACTTCACCGAGCACGTGCCGGCGAGCTTCGCCGACGTGACGAAGAGCGACACCGAGCGCTTCAACCGCTTCTTCCATCTGATGCTCGACGAAGGCGTGTATTTCGCGCCTTCCGCGTACGAAGCGGGCTTCGTGTCGAGCGCGCACGACGACGACACGCTCGACGCGACGCTCGCCGCCGCACGCCGCGCGTTCGCGGCGCTGCGCCCCTGATCTGCCGCACGACTGACAGGACGAATCGATGTTCTCGGAAAGCGACTTCACCCACATGCAGCGCGCGCTCGCGCTCGCCGCGCGCGGGATGTACACGACGACGCCGAATCCGCGCGTCGGCTGCGTGATCGTCAAGGACGACGTCGTGATCGGCGAGGGCTTCACGCAGCCGGCGGGCCAGGATCACGCGGAAGTGCAGGCGCTGAAGGACGCGCGCGCGCGCGTCCACGACCTGCGCGACGCGACCGTCTACGTGACGCTCGAGCCGTGCAGCCACTTCGGCCGCACGCCGCCGTGCGCGCACGCGCTGATCGACGCGCGCGTCGGCAAGGTCGTCGCGGCGATGGAGGACCCGAACCCGCAGGTGTCCGGGCGCGGCCTCGCGATGCTGCGCGACGCGGGCATCGACGTGCGCTGCGGCCTGCTCGCGCACGAGGCGCACGAAATGAACATCGGCTTCGTGTCGCGAATGACGCGCGGCCGGCCGTGGGTGCGGATGAAAACGGCCGCGTCGCTCGACGGCCGCACGGCGCTCGCCTCCGGCGAAAGCAAATGGATCACGGGTGACGCCGCGCGCGACGACGGCCACAAGTGGCGCGCGCGCGCGTGCGCGATCCTGACGGGCATCGGCACCGTGCGCGAAGACGATCCGCAGTTGAACGTGCGCGGCGTCGACACGCCGCGCCAGCCGCGCCGCGTGCTGATCGACAGCCGCCTCGACATTCCGCTCACCGCGCGCCTGCTCGAAGGCGGCTCGCTCCTCATCTTCTGCGGCGCGCTCGATTCGCAAAGCGAAGCGCGCGCGCTGGCGCTGCGCGAGCGCGGCGCGGAGATCGTGCCGCTCGCGAACGCGCGCGGCAAGGTCGACCTGCCCGCGATGCTCGCCGTGCTCGGCGAACGCGGGATCAACGAACTGCACGTCGAGGCGGGCCACAAGCTGAACGGCTCGCTGCTGCGCGAGCGCTGCGTCGACGAGCTGCTCGTCTATCTCGCGCCGAGCCTGCTCGGTGCCGACGCGGCCGCGATGTTCGATCTCGCCGCGCCGGCGTCGCTCGCCGATCGCACGCGCCTCGCGTTCCACAGCGTCGAGCGCGTCGGCGACGACCTGCGCATCCTCGCGCGCTTCGCGCCCGCACACGCGAGCGCGCCCCCCACTCACTGATAACGGAACCCGACACGATGTTTACCGGAATCGTCGCGGCAGTCGGCCGCATCGAAACGATCGAGCCGATCGCCTCCTCGCCCGACGCGGGCGTGCGCCTCACGCTGCGCGCGGGCGGGCTCGACCTCGCCGACGTCGCGCTCGGCGACAGCATCGCGATCCAGGGCGCGTGCATGACGGTCGTCGCGAAGACGGCCGACACGTTCGATGTCGAGGTGTCGCGCGAAAGCCTGAACAAGACGGTCGGCCTCGCCGAACCCGGCGACGTGAATCTCGAAAAGGCGCTGCGCGCGCACGATCGCCTGGGCGGCCACATCGTGTCCGGGCACGTCGACGGGCTCGGCGCCGTCACGCGCTTTGCGCCCGTCGGCGAATCGCACGAACTGCGGGTGATCGCGCCGCGCGAGCTCGGCCGCTACCTGGCCTACAAGGGCTCGATCACCGTCAACGGCGTGAGCCTCACCGTCAACGCCGTCGAGGACCGCGACGACGGCTGCGAATTCTCGATCAACCTGATTCCTCATACGGTCGAGGTGACGACGCTGCGGCATCTGAAGCCGGGAGCGAAGGTCAATCTGGAAATCGACATGATCGCGCGGTATGTCGAAAGGATGCTGTCGTCGGCGTCACTCATGAGACGCCCGTAACTGGTTAAACCAGCGCGAGTTTCGAGTTTAATCGTCCGCCGACTTACTTGGCGATCCGCTGCCGGAACCATTCCGCCAGCGCAGCTTCATCGAGCGCGCCAGCAGCAACCATTTCCATCGTCCTTACGGCGTCGGCCGGATCAAACTTCAGCCGATAGCCGTTGTCTGCCAGGAAAAGGCGCGCGACCACCCACGCAGTTCTCTTGTTGCCGTCCGCAAAGCCATGATTCCGAGCTAGTCCATACGCATAGGCGGCAGCGAGCGCCGCCGCGTCCGCATTTGCGTATAGGTCCAGGTTCTGCGGCCGAGCCAGTGCTGACTCCACTGCGCCTTTGTCGCGCACGCCATCGAGCCCTCCATGCTCGGCAAGCTGGCGATCATGCACCGCATAAGTCAGATCTGCGCGTACCCAGCGCCACGCTGTCATTGAGCCAGCGCCCGCAGAATCTCGCGGTCATCGTGCATGATCTCTTCCGCCAACTTCATCTGGCGTTCAAAATCCGGGTTGTACGGCGTAATCCGGTAGCCGCCTTCGGGCGCCTCAGTCAGATACACGGTATCGCCCTTCTGCACCTTGAGCCGTGCCATCGCCTCCTTGGTAAGAATGAAGCCAGCCGAAGCTCCGACCGTTGTGACCTTGAATGTAAGCATGACGCCCTCCTTGCTATATAATTTTCATTATATAGCAATCGCTCGAAGGACATGGATTGAACCGCTCCACGACAGTTGGTGTTCAGGGACAGAAAGGTGTCCATCCCGTTCACGACGCCGACACAACACTAGAGATCAGCGAACTGGAGCGGTTGCGCGCCGAAAATGCGAGGCTCCGTGCCGTGCTCGATGCGCACGGCATCGACTTCCAACGGTCGTTGGCCGAACCAGTGGCCCCGCAGCAGTCCGAGGCGTCCCGGCTTAGTACGGACGAGAAAGTCGCTTTGTTTCGCCGGCTGTTTCAGGGTCGTACCGACGTTTATCCGGTCAGATGGCAAAGCAAGGCTGGCAAATCAGGCTACTCACCCGCTTGTGCCAACGAGTGGAGACCCGGTATTTGTGAGAAACCCCGAATCAAATGCTCCGACTGCGGCCACCGCCTCCTGATACCGTTGTCGGACCAGATTGTCTATGACCACCTTGCCGGTAGGCACACGATTGGCGTCTACCCCTTGCTGGCTGACGATACCTGTCATTTTCTTGCCGTCGATTTCGATGACGCCGACTGGCAGGAGGATGCTCAGGCTTTCAGGTCGTCATGCACCGAATTAGGCGTACCGGTTGCGCTGGAAATCTCGCGATCTGGCAATGGCGCGCACATCTGGATTTTCTTCCGGTCGGCCGTACCTGCTCGGGATGCGCGACGCCTGGGCACCGCGATCATCAGCCACACATGCGCGCGAACCCGGCAACTGAAGCTGGCATTCTACGACCGCCTTTTCCCTAATCAAGACACGATGCCGAAGGGTGGCTTCGGCAATCTGATTGCACTTCCTCTGCAAAAGACGCCGCGCGAGCAGGATTGCAGTGTATTCGTCGACGAGAACTTCCAACCCTACACGGACCAGTGGGCCTACCTGGCGTCGATTCAGTCGATGGCGACTGACTCCGTCGAGCAGACCACCATGGATGCTACGGGCGGTACGCACCCTCTCGATGTAACCTTCATTACCGAGGAGGATCAGGCAGAACCGTGGAAAGTGCGCAAAAACCGGCAAGACACACTGCCGGGTCCGATGCCAGCTTCGCTCTCTGTCACAGCAGCAAATCTCGTCTATTTCGAGAAAGCATGCGTCCCCCAACCTTTGCTAAACCGGCTGATCCGCCTCGCCGCCTTTCCAAATCCCGAATTTTTTAAGGCCCAGGCTATGCGTTTCCCTGTCTGGGACAAACCACGAATTATTGGTTGCGCAGAAAACCACCCGAAGCACATCGCGTTACCGCGCGGATGTCTTGACGCCGCCCGCAAGTTGCTTCGTGACAACAGAATTCGGTGCGAACTTCACGACGAGCGGTTTTCAGGCAAACCCCTCGATGTCGCCTTTTCAGGCACGTTGCGAGCCGATCAGGAAGAGGCTGTCACGGCGATGCTTCGACACGATACCGGGGTGCTATGTGCTCCAACCGCATTCGGCAAAACAGTAACTGCGGCAGCCCTGATCGCGCGACGTGGGGTCAACACGCTAGTCCTTGTACACCGAACCGAACTGCTCCGGCAATGGCAGGAGCGGCTACAAGCGTTTCTCGGTGTCAGCAAGGGTGTTGTCGGCACAATTGGCGGCGGAAAAGTGAAGCCCAGCGGGCGAATCGATATTGCCGTCATGCAGTCGCTCTCACGCCAGGGCGACACGAGCGAGTTGATCGAGCAGTACGGGCATGTGATCGTGGACGAATGCCACCATCTCTCTGCGGTCTCATTCGAAGGATTGCTGAAGCGCGCCAGAGCGAAATATGTGCTCGGGCTGACTGCGACGCCGATCCGCAGAGACGGCCAGCATCCCATTATATTCATGCAGTGCGGACCAATCCGCCATACTGCCTCGCGACCGGACACGGCGCCACACGACCTTGAGGTCATTCCCCGAATCCAATCTTCGACGATTGACCTACCTGCCGAAGCAGGTATTCAGGATGTCTTCCGGCATGTCGCTACCGACCCGCACCGTACGGCGGCCATCGGGGACGAGGTGGTCGCTGCACTTTCCAGCGGGCGCAAGGTTCTCGTTCTGACCGAGCGCACCGAACACGTCGCGGCCATCGAAGAAGTTCTGACCAGAAGCGTGGAGAAGATTTTCACACTGCATGGGCGCATGTCGAAGAAACAACGAAGTCTCGTAATCGCCGAACTCGAAGCGTTGCCGGCAGATGCTCCACGAGTGATTCTGGCAACCGGCAAGCTCGTGGGCGAAGGTTTCGACCATCCTCCGCTTGACACGCTCGTCCTCGCAATGCCCATCTCATGGAAAGGTACGCTTCAGCAATACGCCGGAAGACTACACCGCGAGCACGCAACGAAAGCCGATGTTCGCATCCTCGATTTCGTCGACACTGGGCATCCGGGCTTGCTTCGGATGTGGGACAAGCGCCAGGCAGGTTATCGAGCAATCGGATATAGGGTAGAACATCCTAACCCGACTCATCGGCTTCTATAGCAGCCGATCAACGGCAGGAAAGTTCAGCGAGCCACAACCTGGCGCGACAACCGATTGCCCCGAAATGAATATTGAAACGTGAGCGAATACCAATACTACGAATTTGCCGCAGTCGACCGACCGCTTACTGGGCAACAGCAGGCTGAGTTGCGAACCCGCTCAACGCGTGCAACGATCACAGCCTCGAGCTTCGTCAATGAATATCACTGGGGCAACCTCAAAGGCGATCCGCTCGACTGGGTAGAGCGCTACTTCGACGCCCATGTCTATTCAGCCAACTGGGGGAGCTGCCGCCTTCTGTTGCGACTGCCACGGGCAATATTCAATGCTCGGTCGCTGCTCGATTACACCGGTCGCAAGGGGCGCGCGGCACCGTCGCAATTTGCGAAGACGTTCAACGCAATCGACACTGGCGAACATTGCCTCCTCGACTGGTGGTTCAACGACGACTCTGGAGAACACCTTCGCTTCTCGGAAGAAGCAGACGGCGCAGGGTGGATGGCCCGGCTGCTACCCATCCGCGATGAACTGCTCAGAGGCGATACACGCCCGCTTTATCTCGGCTGGCTAGCGCGGATAGGTAATGGCGAGTTGCGCGACGATGACAGTGAACCGCCATTGCCGGACGGACTCAAGACACTGACACCTGCACAGAACGCCCTCGCTGAATTCCTGATGCTCGATCCGGACTGGCTCGCCGCCGCAGCAGAAACGAGCCCTCCACAGGCTGCTGGATCCGGGGATGATGACCGGTTCGATCCTTGGCTGCTCGAGTTGACGGAAGATGAAATGCGGGCAGCACTACGCATGCTGCTCGAAGGACGAAGCCAGGAAGCCGAGCGAACCCTTCGGCGCAGGTTCCTCACGTGGGAGCAGACAAGGCTTCCCAATCGCGTCACGAGCCCTGAACTACGACGTGTAGGCGAAATTGAGGCGCGGGTCTGTTTTCATCGTGAAGTCCGCGAGCAAAGGGAACGTGAAGCGCGCGAAGCTGCTGAAGCACGGCGCAAGACGGAGCGCGCAGGCTACCTGACATCGCTTCTCGAAGACGAGGACAGTGCGTGGTCCGCCATCGATTCGAAGCTCCTGCGTGGATCAGGGTCGTCCTACGACCAGGCTTTCCGCGCGCTACAGGATCTTGCCGAGGCGTACGCAGGCGCCAAACGCGACACGACATTTCGACGCCGCCTTGTTCGACTGATGGCACAGCACGGAAAACGCGGCGCCTGGGTGACCCGGTTGACCAAGGCGGGATATGTGTGGGAGCCAAAGCGGTGAGCAACGGAAGTACTAATTGCCCTCGGCGCCGACGGAGTGAGGCAAGGCATGTGTTGCGTCTCGTGCTATCCATTGCAGTCTCGCTTCAGCCACCGCTACTTGACGGTATACGCGTGCACTTTCGACCCCCGCGCCATGCCGAGTAAGCCTTTCCGGCCAGACTCAACATAATCGCGCGGTATGTCGAGCGGATGACGACCGCGCCGAAATAAGCGCCCGCCCCGCCACGTCCGGCGCCGCGCGCCGCCGGACGCGCCCGGGGTGCGACGCATGCGCGCGCGACCGGGCATCGGAACGATCGGCTCTTCGGCGCGCGCATGGCGCCCTTTACGCCTGCTCGCCGTGCGCGACGCATCGCGCGCCGATCTTTACCGACGCTCGCAAACACCCGCCGGACGGCCGCCGCCGGGCTATCCGGCCGCATCGTCGCACGCGCCGCCGTCGGCCATTCGGCCAACGCGCCGGCCGCCCTCGCCGCATCCGTCTAAAACCCGGCCGGCGTGGCGTAAAATACGCGCTTTCCCTTGCCCTGATCCTTTTATGACGCTCGCCTCCACGCCCGACATCATTGCCGAGCTCAAAGCCGGCCGGATGGTGATCCTCGTCGACGAAGAAGACCGCGAAAACGAGGGCGACCTCGTGCTCGCCGCCGAGTTCGTCACGCCGGAAGCGATCAACTTCATGGCCCGCTACGGCCGCGGCCTGATCTGCCTCACGCTCACGCAGGAGCGCTGCAAGCAGCTCAACCTGCCGCTCATGACGTATCGCAACGGCACCCAGTACGGCACCGCGTTCACGGTCAGCATCGAGGCGGCCGAAGGCGTGACGACGGGCATCTCGGCCGCGGACCGCGCGCGCACGATCGCAACGGCGGTCGCGCACGACACGCGCGCCGAGCACATCGTGCAGCCGGGCCACGTGTTCCCGATCATGGCGCAGCCGGGCGGCGTGCTCGTGCGCGCGGGCCACACCGAGGCGGGCTGCGACCTGACCGCGCTCGCGGGCTTGACGCCCGCCGCGGTGATCTGCGAGATCATCAAGGACGACGGCACGATGGCGCGCCTGCCGGACCTGATCGAATTCGGCAAGGAGCACGGCCTGAAGATCGGCACGATCGCCGATCTGATCCACTATCGCAGCCGCACCGAATCGATCGTCGAGCGCGTCGCCGAGCGCACGATGCAGACCGCGCACGGCCCGTTCAAGGCGGTGCTGTACCGCGATCACCCGACGGGCTCGCCGCACATCGCGCTCGTGCGCGGCAAGCCCGCGCCGCACGACGAAACGCCCGTGCGCGTGCACGAGCCGCTGTCGGTGCTCGACCTGCTCGAGACCGGCGTGTCGACCCACTCGTGGACGCTCGACGCCGCGATGAAGGAAATCGCCTCGCGCGAGCTCGGCGTGATCGTGCTCCTGAACTGCGGCGACACGAGCGAGCATCTCGTCGACGTGTTCCGCGCGTTCGACGAGAAGGAAAAGGCGGCCGTGCTCAAGCGCCGGCCGGTCGATTTCAAGACGTTCGGCATCGGCGCGCAGATTTTGCGCGACGTCGGCGTCGGCAAGATGCAGGTGCTGTCGAATCCGCGCAAGCTCGGCAGCATGTCCGGCTACGGTCTCGAAGTCACCGGCTTCGCGCCGATGCCGGGCGGCGCGGCATCCGCCTGCGACGCCGCGTGACGGTTTCGTGTCGTAGTGTCGTACCGTTGTCAGCCTGTGCTGCAGCCCCTATCACCGCTCATCCACTCCACGGAAAGAATATGGAAATCGGACAATATCAACCGAACCTCGAAGGCGATGGCCTGCGTATCGGCATCGTTCAATCGCGCTTCAACGAACCCGTTTGCAACGGCCTCGCGGACGCGTGCGTCGAAGAGCTGGAGCGCCTCGGCGTCTCCGGCGAAGACGTGCTGCTCGTGACGGTTCCGGGCGCGCTCGAAATCCCGCTCGCGCTGCAAAAGCTCGCGGAAAGCAACCAGTTCGACGCGCTGATCGCGCTCGGCGCGGTGATCCGCGGCGAGACGTATCACTTCGAGCTCGTGTCGAACGAGAGCGGCGCAGGCATCACGCGCATCGCGCTCGACTTCAACACGCCGATCGCGAACGCCGTCCTCACGACCGAAACCGACGAGCAGGCGATCGCCCGGATGACCGAAAAGGGCCGCGACGCCGCGCGCGTCGCCATCGAGATGGCGAACCTCACGATGACGCTCGATCAACTGAGCGACGATGAAGACGAAGAGGACGAAGACGAGGGCGACGAAGACGAAGAGGAGCGCGCATGAAGAAGAGCGCCCGCCGACAATCGCGCGAGCTGGCGACGCAGGGCCTGTATCAGTGGCTGCTGTCGAACGCGGCGCCGGGCGAGATCGACGCGCAATTGCGCGGCGCGCTGGGTTACGACAAGGCTGACAAGACGCTGCTCGACACGATCCTGCATGGCGTGATCCGCGAGCATGCGACGCTTGCCGAGGCGATCTCGCCGAATCTCGACCGTCCGATCGATCAGTTGTCGCCCGTCGAGCGCGCGGTGCTGCTGATCGCGACGTACGAGCTCACGCATCAGATCGAAACGCCGTACCGCGTGATCATCAACGAAGCCGTCGAGCTCGCGAAGACGTTCGGCGGCTCGGACGGCTACAAGTACGTGAACGGCGTGCTCGACAAGCTGGCCGTCAAGCTGCGCCCGGCCGAAACGCACGCGCGACGCGACGCGTAACCCCCTTCGCGGGCGCGCGGCGCGCGCCCGCTTTTCGCTCTTTCCGCACCGCTTTGATTCGACGATGAATACCGCTGCCGATTCGCTCCTGAGGCTTGCGTCGCGCGTCGACGCGATCGAGCCGTTCTACGTGATGGAAATCGTCAAGGAGGCCGCCGTTCTCGAGCGCGCCGGCCGCGACATCATTCACATGAGCATCGGCGAACCGGATTTCACCGCGCCGGAGCCCGTCGTCGAGGCGGCCGCCGCGGCGCTGCGCCGCGGCGTCACGCAATACACGAGTGCGCTCGGCATCGCGCCGCTGCGCGAGGCGATCGCCGCGCACTACGCGCGTGCGTACGGCCTGTCGATCGAGCCGGAACGGATCGTGGTGACGGCAGGCGCGTCGGCCGCGCTGCTGCTCGCGTGCCTCGCGCTCGTCGGGCGCGACGACGAAGTACTGATGCCCGATCCGTCTTACCCGTGCAATCGCCACTTCGTGGCGACGGCTGAAGGCCGCGCGGTGCTCGTGCCGAGCGGCCCCGAAGCCCGCTTCCAGCTGACCGCGAACGACGTGAAGACGCGCTGGGGCGAGCGCACGCGCGGCGTGCTGCTCGCGTCGCCGTCGAACCCGACGGGCACGTCGCTCGATCCGGCCGAGCTCGGCCGGATCGTCGACGCGGTGCGCGCACGCGGCGGCTTCACGATCGTCGACGAGATCTACCAGGGCCTGAGCTACGACGGCGCGCCCGTCTCCGCGCTGTCGTTCGGCGACGACGTCGTCACCGTCAACAGTTTCTCGAAATATTTCAACATGACGGGCTGGCGGCTCGGCTGGCTCGTCGTGCCGCCCGCGCTCGTCGGCGCGTTCGAAAAGCTCGCGCAGAATCTGTTCATTTGCCCGTCGGCGCTCGCGCAGCACGCGGCGCTCGCGTGCTTCGAACCGGACACGCTCGACATCTACGAGGCGCGCCGCGCCGAATTCCAGCGCCGCCGCGACTTCATCGTGCCGGCGATCGAATCGCTCGGCTTCAAGGTGCCCGTGATGCCGGACGGCGCGTTCTACGTCTACGCGCAATGCGGCGGCGTCGCGCACCCTGCGGCGGGAAACAGCGCCGCGCTCGTGAACGCGATGCTGCATGACGCGGGCGTGGTGCTCGTGCCGGGAATGGATTTCGGTGTCCATGCGCCGCGCGACTATATCCGGCTGTCCTATGCGACCGCGTACTCACGGCTCGAGGAGGCCGTCGAGCGTCTCGGCACGCTCTTCGGACGATAGAACGGGCGACGGCTGTGCGCTAACGCGCAACCTCATGCGCAAGCCCGCCGCGCGCGTAGCGAGTCGATCGCGCCCGTCGTGCGCGGCAGGTCGCACGCTATTTATAGCGTGGCGCCCGCCTCTTTCGCTTTCGCGCTTCTTTATTTGTCGGTTTTCGCATCTGTCGTCGCGGCGTACGCTTCGGCCCGACTGTTCGACGCTTCGGAAGCCCGAAGCTTGAAAGTCGAAGACTTCGGACTCCGGCGCAATTCGCACGGCCGGCCACAGTCGCAACAAATCGCAACAATTCAGCGTCACTGCGCCACCACCGCGTCGCCTTCGGTTAGTTGCATTCATGACGCACCACCGTCGCCGCCCGCAAAGGCAAAAAGGCCGAGCCCCGCTCAACACAGGACCCGGCCTTTTCGATGATTCCCGATCTTCCACCCACTCGCGCTCGCGGCCGAAGCAACCTGCCGCTGCGGCGAATCCGCCGTTCGCGCGTCGTCAGGTGCCGAGCTCCGAAGCGGCGGCATCGTGCTTCGCCGCCGTGTCGACGCTCGCGTCGTCCTGCTGCGGCGCCTTCGGCGCGGTGGCTGACTTGATCGTCAGCGGGTGCGCGCCGTCGAGCGTCGTGCGCACGCGCTTTTGCGTCGCACCCGACGTCGACACGGTCGTGACCGTCACCGCGCCCTGCGCCGGCTGCTGCGACGCGTAGATCGACACCTTGCGGCCGCGCGCGACGTCGCGCAGCCGGTCGCGCTCGCCGACCACCTTCGCGCCGTAGCCGCCGTCGTCGGGCGTCGTCGCGCCGACGTACAGACGCAGCCCGCCCGCGAGCGAGCCGCCACGCGCGATGCAGTCCTTCAGCACGAGCGCGCCGACCTGGATGTTGACGAGCGGCTGCAGCGCGGCATCGGTGCCGCCGAAATACTCGAACTTGTCCGAATGCACCTTCGACATCACCTGCATCAGGCCCTGGGCCCCGACGCCGCTTTCCGCATAAGGATTGAAGCCGGATTCGATCGCCATCACGGCGAGGATCAGCAGCGGGTCGAGCCCGACGTCGCGCCCCGTCTCGAACGCCGCCTTGACGAGCTGGCCGACGGGCTCCTGCGCGACACGATAGCGGCGCGCGAGGTACGTGGCGACGAGCGCCTGTTCGCGGTTCGACGCGAGCGCGCGGTCGTCGCGCGCGTCGGCGGCGACTCGCTGCATCGGGATGAGCTTCGCGAGCGACACGGGCGACGGGCCGTTGCGCGCGGCGTCGAGGGTCGCGGCGGCGTCGACGGGCGAGGCCGTCGACGAGGGCGTTGCGTCCGCGCTGATCGATTCGCTTTCTTCGGCGTTCGCCGGGCCGAAAGCAGGCACCGGATGACCGGTGAGAAGCCGCGCCGGACCGGCCTGCACGGCCGCCGACACGAACGGCATGACTTTCGCTGCGAGCGTGCCGCGCACGTTGGGCAGCAGCCACAGCGCAAGCCCGATCGCTACCGCACAACAACCGACCACGCTGAATAGATGGTGACTGACACGCGTCCCGCGACGCAGCGCTGCGCGCAACAGCTGCGCATGCCGCTCACTGGGACGCCACGATAACCAAGCATTCATTCAGATCCTCCATGGACATGATTCATGCGGCTCGCTCGGCGCTCGAGACGAGACATGACGCGCTGCCGCGGAATCAAGACACCGAGCGTCTTGGTCGGACCGCATCGGTATCGGAGAAACGGTATAAGTACCGTTCGGAGCCACGTCGAAACAAGGCCTGCACTTGCGGCAAGCGGACGCGCGAGGCTCCTACGCAAAAAACCAGCGTCGACTGGGCGCTGGCTAGGACAACAAACAGACCGTCAGAAGGCCGTGCAGGTATCGGCGGACGGCGACGCGTTGCGTCTATAGGACCGGGGATTGAAGGTTCAACACTGGGGCCTGCAACCAATGTGAGCGGATTCTAGCAGGGTTTTATAGATCGTCAACACTATAGAAATACGATTTCATAACAAAAAGTAATGATTTGTTACGGGTCGGAATCGGGAGCCTCGTGCCGTCTGGCGTTCAGATCCGCCGCCATTTTTTGCGTTTTCATCGCTTGGCCGTCCGGCCGGGTAAAATCGGCGCTCGTTTCCGGGCGGACGCCGTGCCCGCCCCCCACCGCCGCCCGCCTGCCGCGCGCGGCCCGGACATCCTTCATGAAATACAAAGACTTACGCGATTTCATCCACAGCCTCGAACAGCGCGGCGAGTTACGGCGCGTCGCGCAACCCGTGTCGCCCGTGCTCGAAATGACCGAGCTCTGCGACCGCGTGCTGCGCGCGGGCGGCCCCGCGCTCCTGTTCGACGCGCCGACGGGCTACCGGTTTCCGGTGCTCGGCAACCTGTTCGGCACGCCACGGCGCGTCGCGCTCGGCATGGGCGTCGACGCCGACGACGAAGCGGCGCTCGCGTCGCTGCGCGACATCGGCCGGCTGCTGTCCGCGCTCAAGGAGCCCGATCCGCCGAAGAGCCTGAAGGACGCGGGCAAGCTGCTGTCGCTCGCGAAGGCCGTGTGGGACATGGGCCCGAAGACGGTGTCCGCGCCGCCGTGCCAGGAAATCGTCTGGGAAGGCGCCGACGTCGACCTGCACAAGCTGCCGATCCAGACCTGCTGGCCGGGCGATGCCGGCCCGCTTCTCACGTGGGGCCTCACGGTCACGCGCGGGCCGAACAAGACGCGCCAGAATCTCGGCATCTACCGGCAGCAGCTGATCGGACGCAACAAACTGATCATGCGCTGGCTCGCGCATCGCGGCGGCGCGCTCGACTTCCGCGAATTCGCGCTCAAGCATCCCGGCCAGCCGTATCCGGTCGCCGTCGTGCTCGGCGCCGATCCGGCGACGACGCTCGGCGCCGTCACGCCCGTACCCGACACGTTGTCCGAATACCAGTTCGCCGGGCTCCTGCGCGGCGCGCGCACCGAGCTCGCGAAATGCCTGACGCCCGGCGTCGACACGCTGCAGGTGCCCGCGCGCGCCGAGATCGTGCTCGAAGGCTTCATCCATCCGCAGCAGGGCTCGCCCGCGGCGGCGCCCGAAGGCGCGCCGCCGCGCCCGGCCGCGGGCGCCGCGGCCGCCTACGAGCACGCGCTCGAAGGCCCGTACGGCGACCACACCGGCTACTACAACGAGCGGGAATGGTTTCCGGTCTTCACGGTCGAGCGGATCACGATGCGCCGCGACGCGATCTACCACTCGACCTACACCGGCAAGCCGCCCGACGAGCCGGCCGTGCTCGGCGTCGCGCTGAACGAGGTGTTCGTGCCGCTGTTGCAGAAGCAATTCGCCGAGATCACCGACTTCTATCTGCCGCCCGAAGGCTGCAGCTACCGAATGGCGATCGTCCAGATGAAGAAGAGCTACGCGGGCCACGCGAAGCGCGTGATGTTCGGCGTCTGGAGCTTCCTGCGGCAGTTCATGTATACGAAATTCATCGTCGTCGTCGACGAGGACGTGAACGTGCGCGACTGGAAGGAAGTGATCTGGGCGATCACGACGCGCGTCGATCCGGCGCGCGACACCGTGCTCGTCGAGAACACGCCGATCGACTATCTCGATTTCGCGTCGCCCGTCGCGGGCCTCGGCTCGAAGATGGGACTCGACGCGACCAACAAGTGGCCGGGCGAAACGCAGCGCGAATGGGGCCGGCCGATCGAGATGGACGCCGCCGTGAAGGCGCGCGTCGATCGCCTGTGGACCGAAATCGGCCTGTCGTGAGCCGGCGCGCCTCCAATCTTCGATAACGACACACCCCATGATGAGCTTCGCGCCCACGTCGATGTTGTCCGACGGCTTTTTCCTGTCGCTTTCCCTTTGCCTCGACATCGGCATCGCGAACGTCGCGATGTTGTCGCTCACGCTGTCGCACGGATTCAAGCAGGGCTTCTGGCTCGGCATCGGCTCGTGCATCGGCGATCTCGTCTATGCGGCGCTCGCGCTCGCCGGGATGGCCGTGCTGCTGCAGTTCGAGGCAGTGCGCTGGGCCGTATGGCTCGGCGGCGGCGCGGTGCTGCTCGTCCTCACATGGAAGATGGCGCGCGAGGCGCTCCTTCCCGCGCCGGCGCCCGCCACCGGCGGCAACGACACGCCCGCCGCGCCCGTTCAAGCGAGCACCTGGCGCCATTTCGCGCGCGGCATGTTGCTCGCGATGTCGTCGCCGTCGGCGATCCTGTGGTTCGCGGCGGTCGGCGGCGCGCTGATCGCGAAGGCCGGCGCGACGACGCCCTCGACGGCATCCATATTCCTGTCGGGCTTCTTCCTCGGCGGGCTCGCTTGGACGCTCTTTCTCTGCACGCTCGCGAGCCAGGGCCGCAAGCGCGCGGGCGCGGGACTGATGCGCGCGTGCCACGTCGTGTCCGCGCTGCTCTTCGCGTATTTCTCGTACAGCGTGATCGTCGGCGGCTATCGCGACCTGATCCTGAACGCGGCGGCTTGACACCCGCCTCGCCAGCCTCGCCAGCCTCGCCCGCGAGGCGGCGCACGGCGATCCGCGCGCCCCTTTCGCGCGCCCCTTCCACGCGCGTCGGCCTCTCGCGCCGAGCCGCCACCGACACCGACACGGCCACCGCGATCAAGAAACAAGCCGCTTCGCGGCCGTCCGCTCGGCGTCCATCGGAGGCATCCGTGCCGAGCGGCATCGCATCGCCGACCGAATCGACCCGCCGCGCAGGATGTCGCTCGCACACGCACGCCCGCCGACGAGCACGACACCGCACCGCACCGCACCGCCGGTCGATCATCACGCCCGCCAGCATCGCATGCACGCCCGTCGCGTGCGCGCGAACGTTTCAGGCAACGGGCGGCGCACCGCCGCCGCCCATCCCCCCGCTCACCCGCGCAGGAACTCGCCGTAGCGCGCCAGATCGACGTTGCCGCCGCTCACGATCACGCCGATGCGCTTGCCCGCGACGGGCAGCACGCCGTCGAGCACCGCGGCCGCGCCGAGGCAGCCCGTCGGCTCGACGACCACCTTCATCCGCTGCGCGAAGAATCGCATCGTGTCGATCAATTGCGCGTCGCTGACCGTGACGACCTGCTTGACGAGCCTCTGGATGATCGGAAAGTTGTACGCGCCGACGTGCGTCGACGCCGCGCCGTCCGCGATCGTCCGCGGCGCGGGGATGTGCACGACCTCGCCGCGCGCGAGCGACTGCTGCGCGTCGTTGCCCGCTTCCGGCTCGACGCCGATCACCGCGCAGCCGGCCGCGAGCGCGGCGGCCGACAGCGCGCTGCCCGCGAGCAGCCCGCCGCCGCCGAGCGGCGCGACGAGCAGGTCGAGCTCGCCGACTTCGTCGATCAGTTCCTTCGCGGCCGTCCCCTGCCCCGCGATCACGTGCGGATGGTCGTACGGCGGCACGAGCGTCATCCCGCGCTCCTGCGCGAGCCGCGCGCCGATCTCCTCGCGGTTTTCGGTGTAGCGATCGTAGGTGATGACTTCGCCGCCGTAGCCTTTCGTCGCCGCGACCTTCGCGGCGGGCGCGTCGTGCGGCATCACGATCGTCGCGCGGATGCCCGCGAGGCGCGCGGCGAGCGCGATCGCCTGCGCGTGGTTGCCGGACGAATACGTGAGCACGCCCGCGCGGCGCTGCTCGGCGTCGAAGTGCGAGATCGCGTTGTACGCGCCGCGGAACTTGAACGCGCCCATCCGCTGGAAGTTCTCGCACTTGAAGAAGATCGTCGCGCCGGTGTGCGCGTCGGCGGTGCTCGACGTGAGGACGGGCGTGCGATGCGCGACGCCGGCAAGCCTGGCGGCTGCGTCGGTCACGTCGGCGAAGGTCGGGAGAACGAGATCGGAGGCGGATTGAACAGGCATGGCGGCGAGAGCGAAAAACGCATCGTTGGACGAGGGAACAATCATTGTCCCAGCTTCGCTCGACTCGCGCAGCAGCCCGAAAGGAAAACGGCGCGGCACGAACCTTCGCCGTGCCGCGCCGTGGCATCAGGCGCGCCGCCGGCCGGGCGGCGCGTCGACGTCAGTGATCAGCGACGCCAGTACGGACGGCCGTAGTAGCCGTGATGACGCCAGTACGGGCGGCCGTAGCCGTAGTAGCCGCCGCCGACCACGACGGCGGGCGGCCCGTAGTACACGGGCGCCGGCGCGTAGACGACGGGCGGCGGGGGCGGCGCGTAATAAACGGGCGGCGGCGCGGCATAGACCGGGTAAGCCGGCGCGATCGGCACCCCGATGCCGACACCGATCGACACGTGCGCCTGCGCGGCGGCCGCAGCCCCGAGGCCCAGTGCTGCGACGGCGATCAACGGAATGAGCTTTTTCACTTTGGTTCTCCTGGCGGCGGGCTTCGGTGCCCGCCACATCAACAGCGACGGCATGCTTGCCGCATGAGACGAATGTAGCGAAATCCGGGATCGCGAGCCACGCCCATTTGTTGCAAATTGCAATTGCACAAAGCCTCGCGGCGCGGCGATGCGCGAAATCGGACGCCGCCGCGCGGGTGCGATCCGGCGGCAATTCGGCGGATGGCGGGAAGTCGCCGAACGCGCCGCTCGGCGGGCCCCGCCGCCCGTCCGGCGAACGGTAATGAACGATTACAAATTAGAGACAGCTTGTGGACGGCGCGAGACGGACGACCCCGCCCCTCGTTCCGCCCCCTAAAGCGAGCCGCCTTGGGGCCAGAGCGAACGCCGTCGTGACCGAATACGCGATACTGACGGTTTGCCGCAGATTACGGATCGCCGCCATGTCCTTGTCCGCCACGCCCCGCATCGGCTTCATCGGCGCGGGCCGCCTTGCCCGCTGCGTCGCCCGCCGCTTCGCGCGCGCCGGGTACGCCGTCACCGCGATCGCGAGCCGTTCGAACGCGTCGGCCGCGGCGCTCGCCGCGCAGATCGACGCCGATCTCGCCGTGCGCGTCGCCGCCGCTGCCGCCGCAGCCGCACCCGCCGGCCACGACGGCCATCGCGCAAGCGCGACGCCCGGCGCGCGCTGCGCGGCGGTCGATTCGCCGCAGGCTGTCGTCGACGCCGCCGACCTCGTCTTCATCACCGCGCCCGACGACGCGCTCGGCCGAATCGCCGCCGAGCTGCGCTTCTCGCCGGCGCGCGCGGGCGCTCAGGCGCTCGTCCACTGCAGCGGCGCGTCGAGCGTCGAGCTACTCGCGCCCGCACGCGCGCAGGGCGCGGCGACGGGAGGCTTCCATCCGCTCTATCTGTTCGGCGGCGGCGACGCCGATCTCGCGCGGATCGACGGCTGCTCGGTGACGATCGAGGCCGACGGCGCGCTGAAGGACGCGCTCGTCGCGCTCGCGGCCGCGCTCGGCTGCCATCCGCTGTCGATCCCGGCGGGCGGCCGGATGCTCTATCACGCGGCCGCCAACTACGCGGCGAGCTTCGCGCTTTGCAATCTCGCCGAATGCGTCGAGCTGTGGCGCTCGCTCGGCTTCGCCGAGGGCGACGCGCTGCGCGCACTGCTGCCGATGCTCGCCGGCACGATCGAAACGGCGCGCGACAAGGGGCTCGCGAACGCGCTCGCGGGGCCCGTGTCGCGCGGCGACGTCGGTATCGTGGAGCGGCAGCTCGCGCTCCTCGAATCGCTCGGCGGCGACCACGCGACGCTCTATGCCCTCAACACCCGTCGCGCGGTCGCGCTCGCGCGCAAGCGCGCGTCGCCGCCCCCGTCGCTCGACGCGCTCGAGCAAGCCGTCGACGCATCGCTCGCACGTTCGCTCGACCTCGCACGCCCCGCCCGCGGCGAGCCGTGATAAGGTGACGCCCGATGCGCGCCGCCCACGGGCGGCGACGGCACGCTACCCGACTGGCCTGGATAACGAAAAGGATTCAAAGATGTTCGGCGAGATCGCCCGCTTTCTGCTCAATACCGTCTTCACGCTGTTCGGCGCCGCGCTGATCCTGCGCGTCTGGCTGCAGGCCGTGCGCGTGCCGCCGTACAACCCCGTCACGCAGGCCGTGCTGCAGGCCACGAACTGGATCGTGCTGCCGCTGCGGCATATCGTCCCGGGCGTGCGCGGCGTCGACTGGGCGAGCATCGCCGCAGCCGTCGTCACGTCGCTCGTCTACGTCGCGCTGATGGTGACGATGGCGGGCGTCGACGCGCTGTCGATCATCCCGACGATCCTCATCGTCGCGCTGCTGACCGTCGTGAAGTGGGCGCTCAATCTCGTGCTGTGGCTGACGATCCTGATGGCGCTGCTGTCGTGGCTGAATCCGCGCTCGCCCGCGATGGCGATCCTGTATCAGCTGACGGCGCCGTTCCTGAACCCGCTGCGCCGGCTGATCCCGCATCTCGGCGGCATCGACCTGTCGCCGATCCTGCTGTTCGTGATCGTCCAGGTGCTGATCATGGTCGTCACGCGCGCGGCGGTGTCGCTCACGCTGTTCGGAATCTGACGCGCTATCCCTTCGGCGAATCAGCGGCGGCCGGCGCGCCGTCGCCGAGATTGTCGATCACGCCGAAGCGCGCGGGAATCGTCGCGTAGCACACGCGCACCTTCTCGCGCGACACGCGCTCGACGAGCCGCTGCGCCTCTTCGGCCGTGACGATGAATTCGATCTCGATCGCAAGCGAGCCCTGCAGCTCGAAGAAGCGGTCCTCGTGCAGCACCCGGTGCTGGCCGAACCCGGCCATCGCGCGAAACGCGGAGCCGCCCCCGATGCCCATCCGGTTCGCCTCCTCGAGCAGCCATTCCCAGAGCGGCTTCCAGTGCAGCCGGTGATTCTCGTGTACGTAAAAACGCAGGAAGATCGCGTCCATAGCCGCCTCCGCCGGCGCCGGTCAGGCCGGCGCGAGCCACGCCCGCGCGGTCCACATGCCGAGCCCCGTCAATGTGAACGAACCTATCAAGTGTAGGGCAGCCACGGCGAGCGCCCAGCCGAACTCGCCCTGAGCCGCGTGCGTCATCACTTCGACCGAGTACGTCGAGAACGTCGTGAGCCCGCCCATGAAGCCCGTGATCACGAAGAGCCGCCATTCGGGCGGCAGCCCCGCCCGCGTCGTGAACGCGACGACCGCGAGGCCGACCAGATAACCGCCGATCAGGTTAGATGCGAGCGTGCCGAGCGGCACGTCGGGGAAGATCGCGTTGAGACCGAGGCTCAGGAACCAGCGCAGCAGCGCGCCGAGCCCGGCGCCGACGAAGATCGCGACGATCGAATAGAACAAGGCCGTACCTCATGATTGACGGGGAAGATCCGCGCGCGGCCCGTGCGGCCCATGCGGCAAGGGCCGCGCATCCCGCGCCGCCTCGGCGGCGCGTGACGCCGGACGCGCCCGCATCGGTCGCGCACGCTCAACTTTATGCGGATTGCGGGATGTCCGGCAATCGGCCGACGCGCGCGATATCGGCCGCCCCCCCCGAATGCGCCCGCGGTTTCGCTCGCCGGCCGCATCGGCGGCACCGCTTCGACCGTTCGTCATCGTCATGAAAAAATCCCGAATAAAACTTCCGTTCGTTCTATTTTCGAAGCGTCAAATAAAACGCAATCGAAAAACCAATAAATCAACCATTCGGATTATCAAGAAACTCTCCCCTGGGTTATTCCGGATATCGCACGGCCCGTTCCAACGCATTCCCCGCCGCTTGACGATCGCCCGCCACCGCCAATCTCCCGAGCCGTCCGATCGATTCGAAAAGAACAACGATCCCCATCCTCTGAATATCGAAATGGGCTCGGGGAATTCCCTCAATTCTCTCATTCCTATACAAAAAAAATTTTCCGCCCCGTAGAATTCAAACAGACCACTCCATTTATTGATATGGAGAATTCAACATGAAAAACAAACCCTTGCTGTCCGTCCTGATGGCGGCCGCATGCATTCAGGCATTCGCGACGTCGGCCGCGCTCGCGCAAGGCGACGGCCATTCGCCCTCGTACGTCGAAGGCACCCGCGTGCCGAAAGGCTACGCGCGACCGCCGTTCCACACGAATCCGACGCGCTTCTCGACCACCGGCGTCGCAGGCCTCGCGCCCGCCGCCGTGCGGCACGCATACGGCTTCGATTCGATCGCGAATCAGGGCGACGGCATGGTGGTCGCGATCGTCGACGCCTACGACGATCCGAGGATCGAATCCGATCTCGGCGTGTTCAGCAAGAACTTCTCGCTGCCGCCGTGCACGACGCTGAACGGCTGCTTCAAGAAGATCTACGCGAGCGGCGGCAAGCCGCGCGCCGACGCAGGCTGGTCGCTCGAAATGTCGCTCGACGTCGAATGGGTGCACGCGATCGCGCCGAAAGCGAAAATCGTGCTCGTCGAGGCGGCGTCGAACAGCCTCAACGACCTGATGACCGCGGTCGACGCCGCGGTCGGCGCCGGCGCATCCGTCGTCTCGATGAGCTTCGGCGGCAGCGAGTTCAGCGGGGAGACGGGCTTCGACGGCCACTTCAGCTCGCCGCAGCGCGTCACGTTCGTCGCATCGTCCGGCGACAGCGGCAACGGCACCGAATATCCGGCCGTGTCGCCGTACGTCGTCGCGGTCGGCGGCACGACGCTGTCCGCCGACGCGTCCGGCAACTACATCGGCGAAACCGCGTGGAGCGGCAGCGGCGGCGGCGTCGGCACGTACGAGCCGGAGCCGTCCGGACAGGCGCTGTGGCCGATTCCGTACGCGGGCAGCCGCGGCGTGCCCGACGTCGCCTACAACGCGAATCCGAGCTCGGGCTTCGCGGTGTACGACTCGGTGACCTACCAAGGGCAGTCGGGATGGTTCGTCGTCGGCGGCACGAGCGCGGGCGCGCCCCAATGGGCGGCGCTCTTCGCGATCGCGAACTCGATGCGCGCCGCCGCCGGCAAAGCGAAGCTCGCCGGCTCGTACAACCTGCTCTACACGGCCGGCAAGTCCGCGTACGGCAGCGACTATCACGACGTGACGTCGGGCTCCAATGGCACCTGCGGGATGGTTTGCACCGCGAGCGGCGGCTACGACTACGTGACGGGATTGGGCTCGCCGCGCGCGCTCGACCTGGTTCAAGGGCTCGTCGCGCAACCGTGACGGGCGCGCGGCGGCGCGGGCGGCCGCTCGTCAGTCTCGCCGCCACGCGGCATCGAGCGCGCGCAGCGTCTCGAGCGCGCCGCCCGGCAGTCCGATCACGTCGGCTCGCCGCGCATGCGCTTCGCGAAGATTGATTCGGATCACGTCGTCGCCGATTCGCTCGCTGAAGAAGCGCACCGTCGGCACCGCCGTCCCGGCCCCGACTTCGACCACCACCACGCGCCCCGCGCGCGCGAGCCAGTCGCGCAACGCATCGTGCTGCGCGTCGTAGCGCGCGCCGAGCCATTCGGCATCGTCGAACATCAGGATGTTCGGCCGCGCGATTCCGCCGCAATGCGCACACGTGGGGACATCGCCGACGAGACTGCACGCGGGCTCGTCGACGACGGGCACGAACGACGCGGCGCTCCAGGTGTGCGCCGAGCACGGGCGCAGACACTGCATCGCATGGATCGAGCCGTGGATCTCGACGATCCGCTCGGCATCGAAGCCCGCTTTCTGAAAGTGGCCGTCGACGTTGCTCGTGAACACGAATGCGCCGTTGCGCATTGCCCCGGCCCAGCGCCGCAGGATGCCGAATCCCTCATGCGGGACGACCGCGCGATACATCGCGAGCCGATGGCCGTAGAAGCCCCATGCGAGGCGCGGCCGCTCGCGAAACGCGCGCGGCGACGCGATCTCGTGAAACGCATAGCCGACATGGCCGAGCGCCGGATAGGCGCGCCACAGTCCTTCCGCGCCGCGAAAATCCGGCAGCCCGGAATCGATGCCGATGCCGGCGCCCGCCGCGACGAGCAGCGCGTCGGCGCCGGACAGCGCGCGTACGGCCGCGTCGACGCGCTCGGGGGCGATGCGCGCCGCGGCGTCGGATGCGTCGGGCGATGTGCCAAAGGATGCGCGGCGTGAGTCGGACATGGCTCGGAATCGTCGATCGAAGTCGGCACGATCATACGCCCGCGCGGCGCGCGCTCAGAAGCGTTTTCGACACCGAGCGATCATGGCGCGCGCGCTGTCGGCCGACGCGCGGCCGCCGGCTCGGTCGCTCCGCGATCCCCTTCACTTCGCCGCCGCACTCGCGCGCTGCAGCGCCGGCGCGCCTCGCAGCAGCTCGACGATGAAGGCTGAAGGCCATCGACGTCGACGTTCCCCGCCGGGGCCGCTCGACGTGCGCATCGAGCAAACGGTGATTGGCGCGAACTTCGTCGACACCGACTTTCGCAGCGGCCCGTACCCGGTCGCGTCGCTGCCCGCGGTGCTCGGCTTCGAAGGCGCGGGCGTCGTCGAGGCGGCGGGCGGCGAGGTCACGCGCCTGCGGCCGGGCTCGCTTGCGCACGCGAACGATCCGGAGTTGTACGCGCGCGGCGCGAGCGATCTGCTCGATGCGCTCGTCGACGGAATGGTCGCGCCGATCGGCGCGCGCTATGCGCTGACCGATGCGGCGCGCGCATGCGGAGCTCGAGACGGGGAAGACAATGGGAAGCGTGATGTTGACCGTGTGACGCGGACGATGACGACGCGCGACGCTCGCGCGCGTCGTGCGTCGCGCGTCGTGCGTCGTGCGGGCTCGCGAATATCCGTTCCATGCGCGCTGCCCGCTCGTCCGACGATGCCGGCGACGCGTACAACAACGCATCAGGATGCCCGTCGAGCGGCAGCAGCAGCAGCGGGCAGCGGCGTATGCATCGAACGGAGGCCAGGCACCGGCTTCCGTCGTCGGCAAACCGGGCCCATTGCCATCCCCGCTTCAAACCCTGTAGAATCACGCGTTCTGCGGGCGTCGTATAATGGCCATTACCTCAGCTTCCCAAGCTGATGACGTGGGTTCGATTCCCATCGCCCGCTCCACTTTCCCGGCCGTGGATGCCATCCGCCGCCGAAGCACGCGAAGCCGCCTCGTCGAAGGCGGCTTTTTCGTATTTCGTACGCAGTATCGGGCGGCCCGTCGAACGCGACGCCGTCGCGCGCCGCGGCGCCACGCCCGCCACTCGCCTTTCATTGTCACGATGACTCACGACGACCCGAACGCCCCCGGCGTGCCGCACGACGACGCCAACGACGCAGCCTCCGCACCGGCCATCGACGCCGCGCCGGCAGCCGGCAACGCCGACGACGAATCGAATCCGCTCCATCTCCGCCGCATCCGCAGCTTCGTCACGCGCGCCGGCCGCGTGTCGACGGGCCAGCGCCGCGCGCTCGACGAGCTCGGTCCGCGCTTCGTCGTCCCGTACGGCAGCGCGCAGCCGGACTGGGACGCGATCTTCGGCCGCCGCGCGCCGCGCGTGCTCGAGATCGGCTTCGGGATGGGCGCGTCGACGGCCGAGATCGCCGCGCTTCGCCCGGGCGACGACTTCATCGGCGTCGAGGTGCACGAGCCCGGCGTCGGCGCGCTGCTGAAGTTGATCGGCGAGCAGCAATTGACGAACATCCGGATCATTCAGCACGACGCGGTCGAAGTGCTCGAGCACATGATCGCGCCCGGCAGCCTCGACGGCGCGCACATCTTCTTCCCGGACCCATGGCACAAGGCGCGCCACCACAAGCGCCGGCTGATCCAGCCGCCGTTCGTCGCGCAGCTCGCGGCGCGGCTCAAGCCGGGCGCGTACCTGCACTGCGCGACCGACTGGCAGAACTACGCGGAGCAGATGCTCGAGGTGCTCGGCGCCGAGCCGACGCTCGAGAACACCGCGCAAGACTATGCGCCCCGCCCCGACTATCGTCCGGTGACGAAGTTCGAGCGCCGCGGGCTGCGGCTCGGGCACGGCGTGTGGGATCTGGTGTTCCGGAAGCGCGCGGGCTGACGCGCGACGCCGCGCGGCTCGCGCGCGGCGCAGACCGGGGAAAGAGAATCCGGTCGATTGAACGTCCAATGCGGTCGCCGCGCGTCGCGGCGACCGCACGGCACGGCGGCGATGGCGGCTCGCTCGCCGCCGCCGTCAAACTCGTCGACTACCCGGGCGAAAATTCAGAACCGCGGCCTCAGCTCCACTCGATCCAGCCGCTATAGCCGACGAGCAGCACGAACAGCCCGAATGCGATCCGGTACCACGCGAATGCGGTGAAATCGTGCGACGCGACGTAGCGCAGCAGCCAGCGCACGCACGCGAACGCGCTGACGAACGCGGCGACGAGGCCGATCGAAAAGAGGCCGATCGAATCGACGCTGAACGCGCGCCAATCCTTCGCGGTTTCGTACAGCGTCGCGCCGAAAATCACCGGGATCGCGAGAAAGAACGAGAATTCGGTCGCGACGCGCCGCTCGAGCCCGAACAGCATCCCGCCGATGATCGTCGAGCCGGACCGCGACATCCCCGGAATCAGCGCGAAGCATTGTGCTAGGCCGACCTTCAGCGCGTCGAGCGGCGTCAGCTCGTCGATCGACTGCACGCGCGCCGGCGCGCCTCGCTCGCGCTGCCGGGCTTCGACCCACAGGATCGCCGCGCCGCCGACGACGAGCGCGACCGCAACGGGCACGGGCGCGAACAGCACCGATTTGATCGTTTTCTCGAACAGGAGCGCGAGCGCGATCGCCGGCAGCGTCGCGATCACGACGTTCATCGTGAACCGCCTGGCTTCGCGCTGCGCCGGCAGGCCGGTCACGACGTCGACGATCCGGCGGCGGTATTCCCAGCATACCGCGAGAATCGCGCCGAACTGGATCACGACGTCGAAGGTCTTCGCCTGCTCGGGATGAAAGCGCAGAAAGCTGCCTGCGACGATCAAATGGCCGGTGCTCGACACCGGCAGGAATTCGGTCAGTCCCTCGACGATGCCAAGCGCCAGCGCTTTGCAAATCAGTATCCAGTCCATCCGTGGCCCGTTTCCAAAGTGAATCAACCGAGGCCACGGAACCGCCGCGGCCGATCCGGCCGCGCGCGGCGCGACGTCACTTCTCGACGATCGCCACGCGTATGCCGTTTGTAAGAATTGTGATTGTACCGGGTTCGTAATTCACGCCGGCAAATTGCAATTGTTCCGGCTTGAACGTGTAGATCGGATAGTTGGTCAGCAATTGGGTCGCGAGCAGGCCAGCCGCCGCGCTGATCTGCTGCGTATAGAGTTGCGCGTCGCCGTCGACGCTCACGCTGTCGACGGCGGGCGCCTTCAGCACGACCGAGCGGCTTGGCGCGTCGTACGCGAGCTGGCCCGACACGGTGAACTTGCCGTTGACGGGCTCGCGCAGGAACGGGCTCCCGAAGCGCGCGTCGAGCCGCACCGCGACGCGGTTCCGGTCGGGCAGCAGCCCGACGACCGGATTCGCGAGCGCGACGTCGATCACCTGCGCGACCGTCTTCTGATACGGGAACTTGCGGGCGACCGCGCGCTGCACGTCGCCTTGCGAGAACGTGTAGTGATCGGGAATGAACGGGAACGTCGACGCGCACGCGGCAAGCGACACGGTGACGCCCGCCGCCGCGCACGCGGCGATCAGGAAGCGGCGCCGGTCGGGCGCGCTCGTCTGGGTCATGCGGAATCTCCTGCTGAGGCAAGCGGCGCGGCCGGCCGCGTATCGGCTTCGAGGCGGGCGAGCCATGCGAGCGCGTCGGCGCGCGACGCGCCGCACATCTCGTCGCTCGGCTTGAGGCCCGAGCAGCACGCGGGCCGCTCCGGCCGGCCGAAGATCGCGCAGCGCTCGCCGTCGGCGAGTTGCGCGCAGCGCACGCCGGCCGGCTTGCCGCTCGGCATGCCGGGAATCGGGCTCGAGATCGACGGCGCGATGCAGCACGCGCCGCAGCCTTCGCGGCACGCGTGCGCGGGCGCCTTCCCCGACATCACGGCAACTTCGCCAATCATCACATCAAACATCCCATAACAAGCCGCAACCGCCGCAAAATGCGAGATCGCGGGCCCGCGTCGAACGAAAGCCGTATTGTGCCATCCGCCGCTGCGACGTTATTACACAATTCAATGAAAGCGCCAATTTATATACTGACCGGCGTCACAGAGCACGATTCGAGCTTCCAGCATGACGCCGCCGATCCCGTCCGAAGCGCTGTTTCGACCCGACTTGCTCGCCAAATACACGGCGAACGGCCCTCGTTATACGTCCTACCCCACCGCGTTGCAGTTCCGCGAAGATTTCGATCCCGCCGACTACATCCGCGCGGCGGCCGATCCGGGCGCATCGGCAAGCGATCTGTCGCTCTATTTCCACATCCCGTTCTGCGCGGCCGCGTGCTTCTACTGCGGCTGCAACAAGATCGCGACCCGCAACCGCAAGCGCGCGCGGCCCTATCTCGATCAGCTGACGCACGAGATCGCGCTGCAGGCGGCGCTCTTCGACCCCGAGCGGACCGTCACGCAACTCCATTGGGGCGGCGGCACGCCGACCTTCCTGTCGAACGCCGAGACGGCCGAGCTGATGGCGGCAACCCGCGAATACTTCACGCTCGCGTCGGACCGCACGGGCGAATTCTCGATCGAGATCGACCCGCGCACCGCGTCGCCCGCGACGATCGTTCATCTGCGCACGATCGGCTTCAACCGCGTGAGCCTCGGCGTGCAGGACTTCGATCCCGACGTGCAGCGCGCGATCAACCGCGTGCAGCCGCTCAAGATGACGTCGGACCTCGTTCGCGCGGCGCGCGCGACGGGCTACCACTCGGTCAGCGTCGATCTCATCTACGGGCTGCCGCACCAGACGGTGTCGAGCTTCGCGCGCACGCTCGACACGATCGTCGAGCTCGAGCCAGACCGGCTCTCCGTGTTCGGCTACGCGCACATGCCGCATCTGTTCAAGATGCAGCGGCAGATCGACGCCGCCGCGCTGCCGCCGCCCGCGACGCGGATCGCGCTCCTCGGCCTCGCGATCGAGCGGCTCACTCGCGCGGGCTACGCGTACATCGGCATGGACCATTTCGCGCGGCCGGGCGACGAGCTCGTCCGCGCGCAGCGCAACGGCACGCTGCAGCGCAATTTCCAGGGCTACAGCACGCGCGCGGACGCCGATCTGGTCGGCATCGGCGCGTCGTCGATCGGCAAGGTCGGCGACGTCTACGCGCAGAACGCGAAGCATCTGCCGCGCTACGGCGCGGCCCTCGCCGACCAGCGCCTGCCGATCGCGCGCGGCGTGAGGCTGTCCGCGAACGACCGGCTGCGGCGCGACGTGATCTCGCACCTGATGTGCAACCTCGTGCTGCCGTTCTCGCATTTCGAGGCGGCGTACGGCGTGCGCTTCGCGAACAAATTCTCGCGCGAGCTCGACACGCTGCGCGGCTTCGAGCGCGACGGCCTGCTGTCGATCGGCGGCGATCGTCTGACGATTCATCCGGCGGGACGCCTCTACGTGCGCAACATCGCGATGGTGTTCGACGCATACCTGTCGGGCGCGTCCGAAAACCGTTATTCGAAGACGGTCTGAGCGCGGCGCGCGCTCGGCCCGCGTTGTTGATAAAGTGACGGTTTCATCGCACTCCGTTTTGACGCACGATGCGCACCACGCAAGCGACCCGCGCGGTCGAACGCCTGAAAGCCCGCGCCGGCAACCCGCAGTATTCGGCGGTCGGCATGCCGGGCGGCCTCTTCTACCTCGTCGACCGGGCAAGCGGCGCCGCCGAGAAGCTCTGCGCGCCGCTGCCGCTCGAGGATTTCGTCGCGTTCGTCGACGGCCTCGGCCCGAAGAAGCCGCGCAAGGCGAGCAAGCTCGACGTCGCCTTCGAGCAGCAGATCAAGAACAGCAAGCGCTAGCCGGTTTCGGGCTGCAGGCGTTCTGAAGGCAAGACATCAACCCCGTTTGGTACAATTCGAAAGTTCTTCGTCCCCTCGCTGACGGCCGTCCAGGCCCGCATGACACCATGAATATCGAAAAAGCGCGTTTCAACATGATCGAACAGCAGATCCGCCCTTGGGACGTACTGGATCACGACGTCTTGAGCTTGCTGTCGGTCGTCAAGCGTGAAAACTTCGTGCCGGCCGCGTACCGCGAGCTGGCGTTCACCGACATCGAGCTGCCGTTGCCGAACGGCCAGAAGATGCTGTTCCCGCGCGTCGAGGCCCGCATCCTGCAGGAGCTCGCGGTGAAGAAGCACGAGAACGTGCTCGAGATCGGCGCGGGCTCCGGCTACATGGCGGCGCTCCTCGGCGCGCGCGGCCAGCGCGTGACGACGGTCGAGATCGATCCGGAGCTCGCGCAGTTCGCCGAGGAAAACTTGAAGAAGAACGGCGTGACGAACGTCGAAGTCGCGCTCGGCGACGGCTCGCGCGGCTGGCCCGCGAAAGCGCCGTACGACGTGATCTGCGTGTCGGGCGGCCTGCCCGTCGTCCCGCAGGAGCTGCTCGAGCAACTGAAGGTGGGCGGCCGCCTCGCCGCGTTCGTCGGCGGCCGGCCGGTGATGGAGGCGCAGATCATCACGCGCATCGACGAGAAGCAATACCGCGTCGCCGATGTGTTCGAGACCTACGTCGAGCACCTCGTCAACGCGATCGAGCCGTCGCGCTTCAAGTTCTGAGGCAGCGCGTGCCGATGCAGATCCTGACCGCTTCCGCCCTCGCCGAATGGCTGCGCGACCCGGCGCGCCCGGCGCCTGTCGTGCTCGACGTGCGCGAGCCGTGGGAGATCGCGACCGCGAAGATCGACGGCAGCGTATCGATCCCGATGCAGCAGATCCCCGCGCGCAGCGAGGAGCTCGACGACGAGGCGGAGATCGTCTGCATGTGCCATCACGGCATGCGCAGCGCGCAAGTCGCGATGTTCCTCGAATCGCGCGGCTTCACGAAGCTCTACAACCTGCAAGGCGGGATCGACGCGTGGTCGCGCGACGTCGATCCGTCGGTGCCGCGCTACTGAGCGCGCATCGCGGCGGCGCGCGCGATGCGCGCCGCTTCGCCCGAGCGTCCCGCCCGCTTCCCGTCCCGCCTACTCCGTTTCCTTCAGCGCTTGCGCGACGATCGAGAACAGCTCGACGATCTGCGCCTCCTCCACGATGAGCGGCGGCGAGAACGCCAGGATATCGCCCGTGTAGCGGATCATCGCGCCCTTCTGGAAGCATTTGACGAAGACTTCGTACGCGCGCGCGCCCGGCTTGCCGTCGCGCGGCTTCAGCTCGACGCCGCCGACCAGGCCGAGATTGCGCACGTCGATCACGTGGCGCGCGTCCTTCAGCTGGTGGATCTCGCGCTCGAAGGTCGGCGCGATCTGCGCGGCGCGCGTGAGCAGCCCGTCGCGCTCGTAGAGATCGATCGTCGCGACGGCCGCCGCGGCCGCGAGCGGGTGCCCCGAATACGTGTAGCCGTGGAACAGCTCGATGCCGGCGGGCGCGCCGTTCACGATCACGTCGTGAATCGCGCCGCTCGCGGCCACCGCGCCCATCGGCACGGCCGCGTTGTTCGTGCCCTTCGCCATCGTCAGCAGATCGGGCGTCACACCGAAGAACTGCGATGCGAACGGCGCGCCGAGCCGCCCCCAGCCGGTGATCACTTCGTCGAAGATCAGCAGGATGCCGTGCTTGTCGCACAATTCGCGCAGCCGCTCGAGATAGCCCTGCGGCGGAATCAGCACGCCCGTCGAGCCCGCGACCAGCTCGACGATCACGGCGGCGATCGTCGACGCGTCGTGCAGCGCGACGAGCCGCTCCAGTTCGTCCGCGAGATGCGCGCCCCACGCGGGCTGCCCCTTCGAGAACGCGGCCTCCTTCAGGTTCAGCGTGTGCGGCAGATGATCGACGGACGGCAGCAACGCCCCGGAGTACGCCTTGCGGTTCGGCGCGATGCCGCCCACCGAGATGCCGCCGAAGCCGACGCCGTGATAGCCGCGCTCGCGTCCGATGAAGCGCGTGCGCTCGCCTTCGCCGCGCGCGCGGTGATACGCGAGCGCGATCTTCAGCGCGGTGTCGACCGCCTCCGAGCCCGAATTCGTGAAGAAGATGTGCTTCAGGTCGCCCGGCGTGTGGCGCGCGATCTTCGTCGCCGCTTCGAACGCCTTCGGGTGTCCCATCTGGAACGTCGGCGCGAAATCCATCTCCTCGGCCTGCGCCTTCACCGCGGCGACGATCTCGTCGCGCCCGTGCCCCGCGTTCACGCACCAGAGGCCCGCGGTGCCGTCGAGAATCCGGCGGCCGTCGTGCGACGTGTAGTACATCCCCTTCGCCGCGACGAGCAGGCGCGGCGCTTCCTTGAATTGCCGGTTCGCGGTGAACGGCATCCAGAACGCGGATAGGTCGGGGGTCTTCGAAACGTGTTCGGCCATGGAGGCTCCTCGGAGATCGATCGAACGATGCCTGGAATACGTCTTGATGCGCGCTGACGGGCGCGGCGCCCGAGCGCCGCACCGCGGGGAATTCGCATTGAGAGTGTAAGCACGCGGCACGCGATGCACAACCATGCAGCATGCGCGCGCCCGGCGCTGCACCGCGACGGACCACGCGATGCGCGAACGCGGGCATCGCAGGCACCGCGGCGCATCGCCGAAAGCCCCGCCGACGGGCGCGCGCACGCGCGCCGCGCCGCTTCTGGCACATGCCTTGCGTAATCGGTTCGCCGCGTGTCCGCTCCGGTGCGCGCCCACACTCCAACAGGCAAGGGGAATTCGATGAAACGTCGCAGTCTTTTGAAGTTCGGATCGATGGCAGGCGTGATGGCGCTCGCGGGGCAAAGCCCGCTCGCGCGCGCGGCGGATGCGGGCAAAGGCCCGATCAAGGTGGGCATCCTGCATTCGCTGTCGGGCACGATGGCGATCTCCGAGACTTCGCTCAAGGACACCGCGCTGATGACGATCGCCGACATCAACAAGAACGGCGGCGTGCTCGGGCGGCAGATTCAGCCCGTCGTCGTCGATCCCGCCTCGAACTGGCCGCTCTTCGCCGAGAAGGCGCGCCAGTTGCTCACGCAGGACAAGGTCGCGTGCGTGTTCGGCTGCTGGACGTCGGTGTCGCGCAAATCGGTGCTGCCCGTGTTCGAGGAGCTGAACGGCCTGCTCTACTACCCGGTTCAGTACGAGGGCGAAGAGATGTCGCGCAACGTGTTCTACACGGGCGCCGCGCCGAATCAGCAGGCGATTCCGGCCGTCGAATACATGATGAGCTCGGAAGGCGGCGGCGCGAAGCGCTTCTTCCTGCTCGGCACCGATTACGTCTATCCGCGCACGACCAACAAGATCCTGCGCGCGTTCCTGAAATCGAAGGGCGTCAAGGATTCCGATATTCAGGAAGTCTACACACCGTTCGGGCACAGCGATTACCAGACGATCGTCGCGAACATCAAGACCTTCGCGCAAGGCGGCAAGACGACGGTGATCTCGACGATCAACGGCGATTCGAACGTGCCGTTCTACAAGGAGCTCGGCAATCAGGGGCTCAAGGCGACCGACGTGCCCGTCGTCGCGTTCTCGGTGGGCGAAGAAGAGCTGCGCGGCATCGACACGAAGCCGCTCGTCGGGCACCTGGCCGCGTGGAATTACTTCATGTCGGTGAAGGGGCCGGCGAACGCGAAGTTCAAGGAGCAGTTCGCCGCGTGGGTGAAGTCGCAGAACCTGCCGGGCGGCGCGAAACGCGTGACCAACGATCCGATGGAAGCGACGTTCGTCGGCATCCACATGTGGAAGCAGGCGGTCGAGAAGGCGAAGAGCACCGATGTCGACCGCGTGCGCGCCGCGATGATCGGCCAGAGCGTGGCCGCGCCGTCGGGCTTCACGCTGACGATGGACGGCAACCATCATCTGCACAAGCCGGTGATGATCGGCGAGATCCGCGGCGACGGCCAGTTCAACGTCGTCTGGAAGACGAAGACGGCCGTCCGCGCGCAGCCGTGGAGTCCGTTCATCGCGGGCAATCAGGGCAAACCCGATGTGGTCGGCTCGATTTCCGAGTTCCTGCGCCGCCGCCGCACGGCACTCGCCTGACGCCTGCGCACGCGCCGCGCGAAAGCGCGGCGTCTTCATCGCGCGCGGCCGCGCCGCGCGCGCCCTCTCCCTTCGCGAGGACATACCGATGCCCACGCCTTTGAGCCGCGCCGCCCGTGCGTTCGCGGCGCTCGCCGCGTGCGCGGCGTTCGCGCTCGGCGCGCCCCGCGCGGCGCTCGCCGTCACGGCTGCCGACGTCGCCGCGCTCGCCGGCGACGACTTCGACGCGAAGACCGCCGCGGTCGACCATCTCGCCGCCGAGCACGACGCCGCCGCCGTCGCGCTCCTGAACGCGCTCGCGAACGGCGACGCGCTCGCGACCGACGCGGGACGCATCCTGATCCAGAGCGGCGACACCGCGCGCGACGCGCTGACGAACGCCCCCGCGCAGACGGGCGACGCGCAACCCGTGATGCTCAACAACCTGCTGCGCACGAAGATCGCGAATGCGCTGTCCGGGCTCGATCTCGCTTCGCCCGATCCCGACACGCGGCGCGGCGCGATCGATGCGCTGCTGAAGAACCCCGACGCATCGTTGAAACCGATGATCGACGCGGCGCGCGCGAAGGAGACCGACCCGACGCTCAAGCGCCGCCTCGACGCGCTGCGGGCGATCGCCGCGCTGCACGACGCCGATCCGGCGAAGCGCCTCGAAGCGGTGCGGCTCGTCGCCGCGCGCCGCGATCTCGACATGATCGAGCAACTGCGCCCGCTCGCCGCGAAAAATGCCGACGGCAGCTATGCGGAGCCCGATGCGCGCGTGCGCGACGCCGCACAGCAAGGGCTCGACGCGCTGCACACGATCCAGCGCCGCGGCGAGATCGCGGGCACGCTGTTCGCGGGCCTGTCGCTCGGCAGCGTGCTGCTGCTCGCCGCGCTCGGCCTCGCGATCACCTACGGCCTCATCGGCGTCATCAACATGGCGCACGGCGAATTCCTGATGATCGGCGCATACGCGACCTATGTCGTGCAGACGCTCGTGCAGCGCTACCTGCCGGGCGCGTTCGACTGGTATCCGCTCGCCGCGATTCCGGCGTCGTTTCTCGCGGCGGCCGCGCTCGGTGCCGTGCTCGAGCGCACGGTGCTCAAGCACCTGTACGGCCGCCCGCTCGAGACGCTCCTCGCAACCTTCGGCGTGAGCCTCATCCTGATCCAGGCGACGCGAATGATCTTCGGCGCGCAGAACGTGCAAGTCGTCAATCCGTCATGGATGAGCGGCGGCGTGACCGTGATGCAGAACCTGATCCTGCCGTACAACCGGCTCGCGATCCTCGCGTTCGCGCTCGCCGTCGTCGGCGTCGCGTGGGCGGTGCTCACGAAGACGCGGCTCGGCCTGTTCGTGCGCGCGGTCACGCAGAACCGCCGGATGGCCGCGTGCGTCGGCGTGAAGACGGCGCGCGTCGATTCGTATGCGTTCGCGTTCGGCGCGGGCATCGCGGGGCTCGGCGGCTGCGCGTTGTCGCAGATCGGCAATGTCGGCCCCGATCTCGGCCAGAGCTACATCATCGATTCGTTCATGGCGGTCGTGCTCGGCGGCGTCGGACAGATCGCGGGCACGGTGCTCGGCGGCTTCGGCCTCGGGCTCGTCAGCAAGGCGATCGAACCGTTCTGGGGCGCCGTGCTCGCGAAGATCGCGGTGCTCGTGATGATCGTGCTGTTCATCCAGAAACGCCCGCAAGGGATGTTCGCCCTGAAGGGCCGCAGCGCGGAGGCTTGACATGACTTCGACGATCCAATCACTTTGCGTCGCGCCGAGCGCCGCCTCCCCCGCGGCGGCCGCCCCCGCCGCGCCGCGCTTCGCGCTCGGCCTGCCGCCGCGCCCCGCGCTGCTGTCGCGGCGCGCGTGGCTCGCGCTCGTCGCGCTGTGCGTCGCGGTGGGCGTCGGCGTGCCGCTCGCCGCGCTCGTCGCGCCCGAGTCGAGCGCTTTTCATCTGTCATCCTATGCAATGACGCTCGCGGGCAAGCTGATGTGCTACGCGATCGCCGCGCTCGCGCTCGATCTCGTCTGGGGCTACTGCGGCATCCTGAGCCTCGGGCACGGCCTGTTCTTCGCGCTCGGCGGCTATGCGATCGGCATGTACCTGATGCGCGCGATCGGCCGCGACGGCAAGTACGGCAGCGACCTGCCCGACTTCATGGTGTTCCTCGACTGGCATCGGCTGCCATGGTACTGGAGCGGCACCGAGCATCTCGCGTATGCGCTCGCGCTCGTCGTGCTCGTGCCTGCCGCCGTCGCGTGGGTGTTCGGCTTCTTCACGTTTCGCTCGCGCGTGAAGGGCGTCTATCTGTCGATCATCACGCAGGCGACGACGTTCGCCGCGATGCTGCTCTTCTATCGCAACGAGACGGGCTTCGGCGGCAACAACGGCTTCACCGATTTCAAGCGCATCGCCGGCTTCGCGATCACGTCGCCCGACACGCGCACGGCGCTGTTGCTGATGACGTTCGCGACGCTCGTCGCGTCGTTCGTGGCCGCGCGCGCGATCGTCACGAGCAAGCTCGGCCGCGTCGTCACCGCGATCCGCGACGGCGAGACGCGCATCATGTTCCTCGGCTACAGCCCGCTCGCGTACAAGCTGTTCGTGTGGGTCGTGTCGGCCGTGCTGTGCGCAATCGCGGGCGCGCTGTACGTGCCGCAGGTCGGCATCATCAACCCGAGCGAGATGTCGCCCGGCAACTCGATCGAGATGGCGATCTGGGTCGCGGTGGGCGGCCGCGGCACGCTGATCGGCCCGATCGTCGGCGCGTTCGCCGTCAACGGCGCGAAGAGCGTGTTCACCGCGTACTTCGCCGAATACTGGCTGTTCTTCCTCGGCCTCATCTTCGTGCTCGTGCCGCTCGTGCTGCCGCGCGGCATCATGGGCCTCGTCGACACCGTCACGCGCAAGGGAACGCCACGATGAACGAGAACGCGATGATTCCCGACCTCGCGCAGCCGGACGGCGTCGATCTGCGCGCGGTCAGCGGCACGGCGCCGATGTCGCACGTCGTCACGCCCGGCGCGATCGACACGTCGCACGGCACGATCCTCTATCTTGAGGATGTCGAAGTGAGCTTCGACGGTTTTCGCGCGCTGAGAAAGCTGTCGCTGTCGATCGACGTCGGCGAGCTGCGCTGCGTGATCGGCCCGAACGGCGCCGGCAAGACGACGATGATGGACGTGATCACCGGCAAGACGCGCCCCGACGCGGGCAAGGTGTTCCTCGGCCAGACGCTCGACCTCGCACGCATGAACGAGCCGGAGATCGCCCGCGCCGGCATCGGCCGCAAGTTCCAGAAGCCGACCGTGTTCGAGCAGCACCCGGTATGGGAAAACCTCGAGCTCGCGATGGCGGCCGACAAGCGCTGGTTCGCGTCGCTGCGCGCGCGGCTCGACCGCGCGGCGCAGGCGCGGATCGAAGAGACGCTCGCGCTGATCCGGCTCGAGGACAGCGCGTACCGGCTCGCGGGCGAGCTGTCGCACGGGCAGAAGCAGCGGCTCGAGATCGGCATGCTGCTGATGCAGCGCCCCGCGCTGCTGCTGCTCGACGAGCCCGCGGCCGGCATGACCGACCACGAGACGATGGCGCTCGCCGAGCTGCTGAACACGCTGCGCGGCACGTGCTCGATGATGGTCGTCGAGCACGACATGGAGTTCGTCGCGGCGCTCGCGGGCGACGCGGGCCGCGTGACCGTGATGGCCGAAGGCGCGGTGCTCGCGCAAGGCACGCTCGATCAGGTGAAGCGCGACGAAGCGGTGATCGAGTCTTACCTCGGACGATGATGCGATGCTGACGATCGAAGCGCTGAACCAATACTACGGCGGCAGCCACATCCTGCGCGACGTGACGCTCGAAGCCGGCGACGGCAAGCTCACCGTGCTGCTCGGGCGCAACGGCGTCGGCAAGACGACGCTCTTGCGCTGCGTGATGGGCGTCGTGCCGACGAAAAGCGGCGGCATCGCGTGGCGCGGCAAGCCGCTCGGCGCGCTGCCGCCCTACGCGCGCGTCGCCGCGGGCCTCGCTTACGTGCCGCAGGGCCGCGACGTCTTTCCGCGGCTCACCGTCGAGGAGAACCTGCTCGTCGGCGCGGCGAGCCGCAAGGCGCCGTCCAAGGTGCCCGACCGCATCTACGATCTCTTTCCGGTGCTGAAAGACATGCGCGCGCGGCGCGGCGGCGACCTGTCGGGCGGCCAGCAGCAGCAGCTCGCGATCGGCCGCGCGCTGATGAGCGAGCCGCAACTGCTGATCCTCGACGAGCCGACGGAAGGCATCCAGCCGTCGATCATCCAGGACATCGGCCGCACGCTGCGGCAGCTCGTCGACGAATCGAAGATGACGGTGCTGCTCGTCGAGCAGTACTACGATTTCGCGCGCTCGATCGCCGATCGCTACTGGGTGATGAGCCGCGGCGAGATCGTCGCGGGCGGCGCGGGCAGCGAGATGGACGCGCACGGCGTGCGTGAGATGATCGCGGTTTGAGCCGCGCGCTTCGCGGCGAAGGCGAGCCGAGCGCGCCCGTGCCGAACGCGCATTGCGTCAATCCGCGAGCGGCAAGCGGCTGCGCCGCGACGCGGCTCGCTCGCGCGAAATCGTCGCGCGCAACCATCGCGCCCGGCCGCGCCCGCGCGCCGGGTATCCTGTAGCATTGATGCGCCCGCTTTCCAGATTCGACCGATGTCCGCCCACGAACCCCACGCCACGCTCGTCCGCCCCGCCGCCAAGGCGTGGCACGCCCGCCTCGAGCTCGGCTTCGAGCGGCAGCCGGCGGGGCGCACCGCGCTCGCCCATCGCCGGCACGCGGGGCCGCTGCGCGTGCAGCGCGCGCTCTATCCGGAAGGCGACGCAATCTGCCACGCGGTCATCGTTCATCCGCCGGGCGGCGTCGCCGGCGGCGACCGCCTCGAGATCGACGTGAGGCTCGACGCCGGCACGCACGCGGTGCTGACGACGCCCGGCGCGACGAAGTGGTACAAGTCGAACGGGCTCGACGCGCGGCAGCGGATCGACATCGACGTCGGCGCGCACGCGAAGCTCGACTGGCTGCCGCAGAACAATCTGTTCTTCGACGCCGCGCACGCGTCGCTCGAATTCGTGCTGAAGCTCGGCGACGGCGCGAGCGCGCTCGGCTGGGACGCGACGCAGCTCGGCCGCCAGGCGGCGGGCGAAGCGTGGTCGACGGGCAGCATCGCATCGTTCTCGAAGATCGTCGGCCCGTCGGGGCGGCCATGGTGGGTCGAGCGCGCGCGCCTCGACGCGGCCGATCCGCTGCGCGCCGCGCCGCAAGGGCTCGGCGGCTTTCCCGTCTACGGCACGCTGTGGGCGCTCGGCGCCGCATGCACCGACGCGCTCGCCGAATCGATCGCGCCCGCGCTGCCGTTCGACGACGCGCTGCGCGCCGGCGTCACGTGCGTCGCGCCCGGCGTGATGCTGATTCGCGCGCTCGCCCATTCGATGGAAACGCTGCAGCGCCTGTTCATCGACCAATGGCTTGCGCTGCGCCCGATCGTCCACGGCGTCGACGCGAAGCCGCTGCGTCTCTGGCAGACCTGATCGCCGCACGTTCCTGACGCACGCCTTTCAGAAAAACGCGCCATCTCGGTGCGCGCCGCACCGCCGCGCGGCACGAACGCGCGGATAAAACGCGTGGCACGTGCCTTGCTCTCTTGCTTCAGCAGGCCTCGCCGCACGCGCACGTTCGCAGTGCTACGATATCTTCGCGCCCGCCGCGCAGCGCGCCGCCCGAATATTACGTTTTCCAAAATGTTTCTTTCATGAAACTGACTCCCCGAGAAAAAGACAAGCTGTTGATCTTCACGGCGGCGCTCCTCGCCGAGCGCCGCCGAGCCCGCGGGCTCAAGCTCAACTACCCGGAGACGATCGCGTTCATCACGGCCGCGCTGATGGAAGCCGCGCGCGACGGCAAGACGGTCGCCGAGGTGATGCATTACGGCACGACGCTGCTCACGCGCGACGACGTGATGGAAGGCGTGCCCGAGATGATTCCCGACATCCAGGTCGAAGCGACGTTTCCCGACGGCACGAAGCTCGTCACCGTCCACCACCCGATTCCGTGAAGGCGCGTCATGATTCACCGCATGGTTCATTTCCCCGCGCATTCCGCTGACGGATTCCGCGCCGCACGCACGCTTGGCCGGAGGGCCGCATGATCCCCGGCGAAATCCTCAGCGACGAAGGCGAGCACGAGCTGAACGCGGGCCGCAAGACGATCGAGCTCGCCGTCGCGAACACGGGCGATCGCCCCGTGCAGGTCGGCTCGCACTATCACTTCCACGAAGTCAACGACGCGCTGTCGTTCGATCGCGCGGCCGCGCGCGGCTTTCGGCTGAACATCGCGGCCGGCACCGCGGTGCGCTTCGAGCCCGGCCAGTCGCGCACGGTCGAGCTCGTCGAGCTCGCGGGCGCGCGCGCCGTCTACGGCTTCCAGGGCAAGGTGATGGGGCCGCTCTGAGCGCCCGCCCCGACGCGACTCGTTGACACGCCCGCACGGGCATCCGAAGGATTCGACGACATGACATTACGTTTGAGCCGCCGCGCGTACGCGGAAATGTACGGGCCGACGACGGGCGACCGCATTCGCCTCGCGGACACCGAGCTGCTGATCGAAATCGAGCGCGACTATACGATCTACGGCGAAGAAGTGAAGTTCGGCGGCGGCAAGGTGATCCGCGACGGCATGGGGCAATCGCAACTGAGCGCGGCCGACGTGGCCGACACCGTGATCACGAATGCGGTGATCCTCGATCACTGGGGCATCGTGAAGGCGGACATCGCGATCAAGCACGGCCGCATCGCCGCGATCGGCAAGGCGGGCAATCCGGACATCCAGCCGGGCGTGACGATCGCGATCGGCGCGGCGACCGAGATCATCGCGGGCGAAGGCCTGATCGTGACGGCGGGCGGCATCGACACGCACATCCACTTCATCAGCCCGCAGCAGATCGACGAAGCGTTGGCTTCCGGCGTGACGACGATGATCGGCGGCGGCACGGGCCCCGCGACCGGCACCAACGCGACCACCTGCACGCCGGGGCCGTGGCACATGGAGCGCATGCTGCAGGCGGCCGACGGCTGGCCGATCAATCTCGGCTTCCTCGGCAAGGGCAACGCGAGCCGGCCGCAGCCGCTCGTCGAGCAGGTCGAGGCCGGCGCGATCGGCCTCAAGCTGCACGAGGACTGGGGCACGACGCCCGCCGCGATCGACAACTGCCTCGCGGTCGCCGACGACACCGACACGCAGGTCGCGATCCATACCGACACGCTGAACGAAGGCGGCTTCGTCGAAGCGACGGTCGCCGCGTTCAAGGGCCGCACGATCCACACGTACCACACCGAAGGCGCGGGCGGCGGCCACGCGCCCGACATCCTGAAGGTGTGCGGCGAGCCGAACGTACTGCCGTCGTCGACGAATCCGACGCGTCCGTACACGATCAACACGCTCGACGAGCACCTCGACATGCTGATGGTGTGCCATCACCTCGACCCGTCGATCGCCGAGGATCTCGCGTTCGCCGAATCGCGCATTCGCCGCGAGACGATCGCGGCCGAGGACATCCTGCACGATCTCGGCGCGCTGTCGATGCTCTCGTCCGATTCGCAGGCGATGGGCCGCGTCGGCGAAGTGATCATCCGCACGTGGCAGACCGCGCACAAGATGAAGGTGCAGCGCGGCGCGCTTGCCGAGGACAGCGTGCGCCACGACAACTTCCGCGCGAAGCGCTACGTCGCGAAGTACACGATCAATCCGGCGCTCACGCACGGCATCGCACACGAAGTCGGCTCGATCGAGCCGGGCAAGTGGGCCGACCTCGTGCTGTGGGAGCCCGCGTTCTTCGGGATCAAGCCCGCGATGATCATCAAGGGCGGCATGATCGCGCTCGCGCAGATGGGCGACCCGAACGCGTCGATCCCGACGCCGCAGCCCGTTCATTACCGCGAGATGTTCGCGACGCGCGGCGGCGCGCTCGCGCGCACGTCGCTCACGTTCGTGTCGCAGCTCGCGCTCGACGCGGGCATCGGCCAACGCTACGGGCTCGCGAAAAGGCTCGTGCCGGTGCGCGGCTGCCGCACCGTGACGAAAAACGACATGATCCACAACGCGTGGCGGCCCGCCATCAGCGTCGATCCCGAAACCTACGACGTCGTCGCCGACGGCACGCTGCTCACCTGCGAGCCCGCCGCCGTGCTGCCGATGGCGCAACGCTATTTCCTGTTCTGAAGTCCTGACGAATCATCATGCGCACGATCGACAAACGCATCGCCCCGAACGTGAAACTCGCCGCCTCGCTCGTCGCGCGCGCGCCGGCGCTCACGCTCGCTTATGACGCGCGCTGCAAGAGCCGGCTCGCCGCGACGCTCGACACGGGCGAGGAAATCGCGCTCGTGCTGCCGCGCGGCACGGTGCTCGCCGACGGCGACGTGCTCGTCGCCGACGACGGCGCGCTCGTGCGCGTCGCCGCGGCCGACGAAGCCGTGCTGCTCGTGCGCGCGCCCGACGCGCTCACGCTCACGCGCGCCGCGTACCATCTCGGCAACCGGCATACGCCCGTCGAGGTCGGCGCGCATTACCTGAAGCTCGAATACGATCCCGTGCTCGCCGACATGCTCACGCGCCTCGGCGCGACGATCGAGCGCGCGAACGCGCCGTTCCAGCCGGAAGCCGGCGCATACGGCGGCGGGCATCGGCACGGGCACGACGCGACGTTCGCCGAGGATTACGCGCTCGCGCAGCAGGTGTTCGGCGAGCACCACGGCCACTCGCACTCGCACTCGCACTCGCACTCGCACGATCACGATCACGATCACGATCACGATCATCAGCATGGTCCGTCCTGCTCGCACGGTCATGGCCATGGACACCGCTGAGCTCGTCGCGCTGCTGCATCTCGCGTCGCCGGCCTTGCCGATCGGCGCGTTCAGCTATTCGCAGGGCCTCGAGGCCGCGCTCGACGCGCCGCTCATCCGCAACGCCGACGACGCGCGCGACTGGATCGCGAGCGGTCTCGCCGACGTGCTCGCGCACGGCGAGCTGCCGTTCCTCGCGCATCAAGTCGCGCGCTGGCACGCGCACGACGCGGCGGCGCTCGCCGAGGCGAACGACGAATTCGTCGCGAGCCGTGAATCGTCCGAGCTGCGCCGCGAAACCGAGCAGATGGGCTGGTCGCTCGCGCAACTGTGCGCGTCGCTCGAATGGGGCGACGCCGCGCGCCGCGCGACGCTCGCGTCGATCTCGCCGATCGCGCTGCCGAGCGCGTTCGCGTTCGCGGCGGCCGCGCACGGCGCGACGCCCGACGCGACGCTCGCCGCGTACGCGTTCGGCTGGGTCGAGAACCAGACGGCCGCCGCGATCAAGGCGGTGCCGCTCGGCCAGCTCGCGGGCCAGAAGATCATCGTCGCGCTGCGCGAGCCGATCCGCGCCGCGGTGCGCCGCGCGCTCGCGACGCCGCCCGACGCGATCAACACGTTCGCGCCGCAGCTCGGCATCCTGTCCGCGCGGCACGAATCGCAGTATTCGCGCCTGTTCCGTTCATAAGCATCCCAGAGCATTCTCACGCACCGAATCATGAACGCACCCCATTCCGCGGCGGCGGCCCGCCGCACGAAGAAGCTCCCGCCGCTGCGCGTCGGCATCGGCGGCCCCGTCGGCTCCGGCAAGACGACGCTCCTCGAAATGCTCTGCAAGGGCATGCGCGAGCGCTACGACCTCGTCGCGATCACGAACGACATCTACACGAAGGAAGACCAGCGCCTGCTGACGATCGCGGGCGCGCTGCCCGAAGAACGGATCATGGGCGTCGAGACGGGCGGCTGCCCGCACACGGCGATCCGCGAGGACGCGTCGATCAATCTCGAGGCGGTCGACCGGATGCTGTCGCGCTTTCCGGACGCGGACATCGTGTTCATCGAATCGGGCGGCGACAACCTCGCGGCGACGTTCAGCCCTGAGCTGTCGGACCTGACGATCTACGTGATCGACGTCGCGGGCGGCGAGAAGATTCCGCGCAAGGGCGGCCCGGGGATCACGAAGTCGGATCTGCTCGTGATCAACAAGACGGATCTCGCGCCGCTCGTGGGCGCGAATCTCGACGTGATGGCGTCCGACACGAAGAAGATGCGCGGCGAACGCCCGTACGTGATGTGCAATCTGAAGGCGCTCGACGGCGTCGCCGACGTGATCGCGTTCATCGAGAAAAAAGGATTGCTGACGGTCTGAGCGCGCGGCGCGCGATGTTCGCGGCCTGGGCTCGCGCGATCGCGGAGCGGCGCGACACCGCGATCGCGCGATGCGGCGGCCGTGGCGGCCGCGGCTGCGATGACGCCGCCGTCTCGCAACCACGCACGGCGCGATGCGGCGCTCAGTCGCGCGCAGCCCCCGTGTCGCGCCCGCCGCCCTCGCCTTCGTCGCTTGCCGCCGACACGGCGCGCGGCGGCGGCAACAGCGCATTCAGCACGTCGACCGTGCGCGCGGTCGCCCCGCGATGCCGCGCGGCGAACGCGGCGCCCGCCGCGCCCATCGCGGTGCGGCGCGCGTGATCGGCGAACAGTTCGTCGAGCGTGCACGCAAGATCCGCCGAATCCCGCACCTGCGCGCACGCGCCCGCCGCGACCGCATCGGCCGTCGCCTGCGTGAAGTTGAACACGTGCGGCCCGATCAGCACCGGCACGCCCACCGCGCACGCCTCGATCAGATTCTGCCCGCCGAGCGGCAGCAGGCTGCCGCCGATGAACGCGACGTCGGCGGCCGCGTAGTACGCGCCCAGCTCGCCCATCGAATCGCCGAGCAGCACGTCGACGTTTGCCGGCAACGCGGATGCGGCCGGCTGGCCCGCCGCGGCGGCGGCCGCGTCGGCCGCCCATTCGGTGCGGCGTGCGTGGCGCAAGCCGCGCCGCTCGACGAGCGCCGCGACTTCGGCGAAGCGCTGCGGATGGCGCGGCACGAGAATCAGCAGCGCGCCCGGCGTCGTCACCCCAGCGAACGCGTCGAGCACGAGCGCCTCCTCGCCGTCGCGCGTGCTCGCCGCGACCCACACCGGCCGCCCGCCGATCGCCTCGCGCCATGCGCGGCCGCGCGCGGCGAGCTCGGGCGGCGTCGTCATGTCGAACTTCAGGTTGCCGAGCACGGCGACGTTGCGCGCGCCGAGCGATGACAGGCGCTCCGCGTCGGCCGGGCTTTGCGCGAGCACGCGCGAGAAGCCGCCGAACACTTCGCGCGCGGCCGAGCCGAACTTCGCCGCGCGCCTGAACGAGCGCGCCGACATCCGCGCGTTCGTCAATACGAGCGGCACGTCGGCGCGGCGGCACTCGTCGATGAGCGTCGGCCAGACTTCAGTCTCCATCACGAGGCCGAGCGACGGCCGCCACCCATGCAGGAAGCGCCGCACGAGATGCGGCAGATCGTACGGCAGATAGCAGCGCGACACGCGCTCGCCGAAGATCTGCTCGCCCGTCGCGCGGCCGCTCGGCGTCATGTGCGTGAGCAGCACGTGCACGTCGGGCCGTGCGCGCATCAGCGCATCGACGAGCGGCTGCGCGGCGCGCGTCTCGCCGACGGACACCGCGTGCACCCAGACGATCGGCGTCGATTCGTCGATGTGGCGCGCAAGCGCGCGGCCCGGCCCGAAGCCGAAGCGCTCGCCGATATGCTCGCGATAGCCGCGCTCCTTGCGCGAGCGCCACAGCAGGCGCAGCACCGCGAGCGGCGCGATCAGCCACCACAGCGCGCGATAGATCGCTCTCAGCATCGCGCGGCGGCTCCGTCGAAGGAAACGTCGCGCGCGCTCAAACGAGAGCCCTGCCCTGCAGGCGTTCGAGAATGCCGAGCGGCGCGCGCTCCGGACGGACCATCGCGTCCACCGGCAGGAAGAAAGTCTGCTCGAGCATGAACTGGCCGGACATCACCGCGTGCGACGCCTGATCCGAGAAACACACCCACACGCTGCCCGACGGGAACGGCATCGTCTGCTGCGGGCTGCTCTTCTGATAGTCGAGATCGGCCTTCATGCTGTCGTGCAGATTCAGCATCAGGTGGTCGTACGCGCTGCGGCGCGACTTCGTCACGTGCAGCAATTCGAGCAGCCACGCGGAGCCCGGCACCTGCGGCTTGATGCGCGGCAAGAAGCGCTTCGCGACGTCCTCGAACGGCTCGCCGACGCGCCACACGCGCGGCACGCCCGCCGGGTTCACGTTGGTGAACACGCGCAGAATCCGCTCGCCGTAATTCGGCCGCGACGGAAACGCGTCGACGTGCAGGCGGCTGTCGTCCTTGCGCCACGACGTCTCGCGCGTCTCGACCTGCATCAGGCGCAGGCTCGTCGGCGCGACGCGCAGCTTGCCGCGATACTCGGGAAAGAGGCCGTCGACGAGCGTGCCCGCCTGCTGCTGGAAACGCGCGATCAGCGCGCGCACGGCCGATTGCGTGACGGCGTCGCCCGCCACGCCGGCGAGCGCGCCGCCGTTCGGCGCGAGGCTGATGTTCTTGCGCTTCGGATCGGCGAACGCGGGATCGAGCAGCGCTTCCTCGCCGCCTTCGATCGCGAAGCGCAGATGTGAAAAGAACAGCACCTTGCCGTCTTCGAGGCCGGCGAGCAGCTGCTCGCGCGGCACGGACAGATGTTGGCCGCTCCAGTCGGCGGACGCAATTTCGATGATCTGGGATTCGCTCATGATCGCCTGTCGGGATTACAAGAGGCCGAACGACGCGAGTGCGTCCTTCACCTGCGAAAGGGACGGCGGCGCGCCGGCGGTGCCGAGATTGACGACGTTGGGCGACCAGTAGCCGCCCGTGCGCCAGGCTGTCGCGAAATTGTACAGTTCGACGGTCGGACGCTTCAGCGCCGCCGCGATGTGGACGAGGCCGGTATCGACGCCGACCGTCGCCGCCGCGCCGTCGATGAGGCCGACGACCGCGGGCAGCGACAGCTTCGGCGGCACGATCGCCGCCGCGCCGAACGCCTTCGCGAGACGCTCGCTCGTCGCGCGCTCGGCGTCGCTGCCCCACGGCAGCACGAGCGACGCGCCGCGCCGCACGAGCGCCTCGCCGAGGCCGATCCATGCGTCGTCGGGCCACTGCTTGTCGGCGCGCGACGTCGCGTGGACGAACACGACGTACGGCACCGGCAGGTTCAGATCGAGCGACGCGAGCGCTTGCGACGCGCCGCGCGTGTCGACGCCGAAATCGATCGCATCGGCAGGCGTCGGCGCGGGGTCGCCCAGCGCGGCCGCGACGAGCTGCCGCGAGCGCTCGACGACATGCGTGCGCGGCACGATCGGCACGCGCTTGTCGTAGAAGAAGCGCACCGGCCACTCGTAGCCCGCGCCGTCGGTGCGGTTGCCGAGGCCGACGAGCGGCCCGCGCGCCCAGCTCGCGACCCACGCGGTCTTGATGAGCCCCTGGCAATCGATCACGAGGTCGTAGCGCTCTTCGGCGAGCCGCCGCCGGAACGCGCGGATCTCGCGCCATGTGCCGGGCGTGCCGAGGCGCTTGCGCCAGCGCCGCAGCGAGAACGGCAGCACGTTGCGCACGCCGTCGACGAGCCGCACGAGATCGGCGAAGCCTTCCTCGACGAGCCAGTCGATCTGCGCGTCGGGATGGCGCCGGCGGATGTCGGCGATCACCGGCATGTTATGCACGACGTCGCCGAGCGACGACACGCGCACGATCAGAATTTTTTGCACGCTGAAAAAAATGGCCGGCAGCCGCCGGCACAGACCGAAAGGACGGATTTTATCGCGCCGGACGGCCGGCACAGACAAAAAGCGGCGAACGCACGAATGCGTCGCCGCTTTTTCGACAAGGCTTGCGTCAGCGCAAGGCCGGTCGGGCCGCCCCCGCCGCGCGACGCGCGAAAGTCAAGCTCAGAACGGCAGGTTCGCGTCCGGCTTCGCGGCCTTCAGCGCGCGCCGGAAATCGTCCTGGATTCGCGCGAGCGCCGCGTCGGACGTCGCCTCGAAGCGCAGCACGACCACGGGCGTCGTGTTCGACGAGCGCGCGAGGCCGAAGCCGTCCGGATACTCGACGCGCAGGCCGTCGATCGTCACGACTTCGTCGGCGCCGTCGAACTTCGCATCGGCGCGCAGCTTGTCGATCAGCTTCACGTTCTCGCCCTCTTCGAGCTTGAGCTGAAGCTCCGGCGTCGACACTGCGTTCGGCAGGCCGTTCAGAAGCGCGCTCGGATCGGCCACGCGCGCGAGGATCTCGAGCAGGCGCGCGCCCGTGTAGAGACCGTCGTCGAAGCCGTACCAGCGATCCTTGAAGAACACGTGGCCGCTCATCTCGCCCGCGAGCGGCGCGCCCGTTTCGCGCAGCTTCGCCTTCACGAGCGAGTGGCCCGTCTTCCACATCAGCGGCTCGCCGCCCTTCTCGCGCACCCAGTGCGCGAGGTTGCGCGTGCACTTCACGTCGTAGATGATCTGCGCGCCCGGGTTGCGCGACAGCACTTCCTGCGCGAACAGCATCAGCTGGCGGTCCGGGTAGATGATCTGGCCGTCCTTCGTGACGACGCCGAGGCGGTCGCCGTCGCCGTCGAACGCGAAGCCGATCTCGGCGTCGGTCGTCTTCAGCTTCGCGATCACGTCCTGCAGGTTCTCCGGGTGCGCCGGGTCCGGGTGGTGGTTCGGGAAGTTGCCGTCGATGTCGGTGAAGAGCTCGACGAGCTCGCAGCCGAGCGCCTTGAACAGGCGCGTCGCGAGCGGGCCCGCGACGCCGTTGCCCGCGTCGACGACGAGCTTGAGCGGCCGCGCGGGCTTGATGTCGCCGACGATGCGCTCGACGTACTGGTCGGCGACGTCGTATTGCTCATACGAACCGCTGCCGACTTCGAAGCGCTCGTCGACGATGCGCTTATAGAGGGCCTGGATCTGGTCGCCGTAGATCGCGGCGCCGCGCAGCACCATCTTGAAGCCGTTGTAGTCGGGCGGGTTGTGGCTGCCCGTGACGACGATGCACGAGTCGACGCGGCGCTCGCCGTTGGCGAGCGCGAGCGGCACGCTCGCCGCGAAGTAGCCGACGGGCGTCGGCACCATGCCGACGTCGACGACATCGACGCCCGACGCGCGCAGCCCGTCCGCGAGCGCGCCGACGAGCTCGGGGCCCGACAGGCGGCCGTCGCGCGCGACGACGACCGCGTCGCCGCCCTGCGCGCGCACTTCGCTGCCGAACGCGCGGCCGATCGCGCGCGCGACGTCGGCGTCGAGCGTCTTGCCGATCACGCCCCGAATATCGTATGCCTTGAAGATGGATTGGGAGATCATCGATTCACTCTCAGTGTCGTCCATAAAAAATTTGGCCGCCTCAACGCGAATGCGTAAAAAATTGTCGCCCGAACCGACCGGCGAGCGGCAACGCATGGCTCTGCCGATGCCGGAAGCGAATCCGATCCAACTTATAATCGCTGGTTTCAGCTACGCCGATCGCGCCCATTTTAATGCCTGAATGCTTCATCGCAGCAAAACCGCTCCCGCGGTCGGCCGGCCCGGTCATCTCGCGCACGTTTGCCCGCGGCGCGTCATGCTGAAATCCAGGCTTTCGAATCCCGACGTCGCGAAGGCCGTCGCGAACCTCGCGTGGCTCGGGCTCGAGCGGCTCACGCAGATCGGCGTCGCGATCGTCGTGAGCGGCCTGCTCGCCCGCTACTTCGGCCCCGACGCGTTCGGCAAATGGCAATACGCGAATACGCTCCTCCTCGTCCTCGCGCCGCTCACCTGGGTGTGCGGCGCGGAGATCCTCGTGCCGACGATCGTCCAGCGCACGGGCGCGCAACTGGGCGCCGTGCTCGGCAGCGCGTTCGCGCTGCGCTTCGCGGTGTCGGTCGCCGCGCTCGCGCTCACGTGGGCGGCGATCGCCCTGGGCGCGTTCGATCCGCTCGTCGGCGCGATGCTCGCCGGGCTCGCGGTGACGCTCGTGCTGCGCGAGCCGTTCGTCGGCATCGTCAATGCGTGGCTGCAGAGCATGACGTACAGCAAGCCGCAACTGCTCGCGAGCATCGCGGCGGCGATCGCGAAGATGGCGCTCGTGTGGCTCTTGGTGCGCGCCGCCGCCGCGCCCGCGCGCTTCGGCTGGCTGTGGGCGCTCGAGGCCGCGGCGATCGCGGCCGCGCTGATCTGGTATTACCGCGGCCGCAACGGCGGCGCGCTCGGCTGGCGCGTCGAGCGCCTGCTCGTGCGCGAGTTCGCGACGACAGGCACCGTCTTCTGGCTCGGCCTCGTCTGCATGTACCTGTTCCTGAAGCTCGACCGGCTGATGCTCGAGCGCTACGTGTCGTTCGCCGAGCTCGGCCGCTACGCGGCCGCGCAGCAGTTGAACGAGAACTGGATCACGCTCGCGCTGATGCTCGCGCAAACGATCGCGCCCGCGTTCGTCTACCGCGTGCAGGACGCGCCGCGGCTGCGCCGCAACGTGTGGCGCCTGATCGGCATGACGGCCGCGCTGATGGCCGCGGGCGCGCTCGTGCTCGACCTGCTCGCGGGCTTCATTATCCGCAAGGTGTTCGGCCCCGGCTTCGAGACGTCGGTCGACGTGTTCCGCCTTGCGGTGTGGCTGTCGGTGCCGGCCGGCATCGAGGCGATCGGCAATCTCGTCGTGCTCAAGTATCAGGCGAAGTTCGTGCTGCTCGCGAAATGGTCGACGGCGCTCGCGCTCGCCGCGCTCGTCAACCTGATCGCGATTCCCGCACTCGGCCTCTATGGCGCGCTCGCGGGCCTCGCCGCCGGCTATCTCGCCGCCGCGTCGGTCAATTTCTACTACATCAGCCTGAAGCTGCGCCCATGACGCCTTCCCTCGCCCCGCCCGGCGCCGCCCGCCCGCTCGACGACGTCGCCGTGCTGATTCCGGCATACAACGCGCACGACGACCTGCTGCGCACGCTGATGTCGTTTCGCGAGGACGCGCCCGTGCGCGTGCTCGTCGTCGACGACGGCAGCACGCCGCCGATCGCCGCGCCCGAACTGCCGGGCCTCGCGATCGACGTGCTGCGGATGCCGCGAAACGGCGGAATCGAGCGCGCGCTCGCGGCCGGCATCGACGCGCTCGCCGCGCGCGGCTTCCGCTACGCGGCGCGCATCGACGCGGGCGACCTCGCCGCGCCCGGCCGGCTCGCGAAGCAGCGCGCGTACTTCGACGCGCATCCGCACGTGGCGGGCCTCGGCACGTGGACGCAGGTCGTGTCGCGCGACGGCCGGCCGCTCTTCATGCTGACGCCCGCCGCCGATCCCGCGACGCTGCGCCGCACGCGCTTCTTTCGCTCGCCGTTCGTCCATCCGTCGATGATGCTCGACATCGCGGCGGTGAAACAGGCCGGCAACTATCGAATCAAATATCGCGCGGCGGAAGACCTCGATCTTTTTTTACGGTTAATGGAACGCTACGATTGCGCGAACCTGCCGGAGCTCGGTTTGTATTACGAATTGAACGAAGGCGGCATCAGCGCGACGAAGCGGCGGCGGCAGATCGCGTCGACGCTCGCGCTGGCGCTGCATTACTTCGATCCGCTCAATCCTTACGATTGGCTCGGCGTCGCGAAAAATCTGCTCCATTTCGTGACGCCCTATTCGACGCTGCAGCGCGCGAAGCGCCTGCTGTTCGCCCCGCGCGGCGCCGCATGACGCGCCGCGCCCGCTCACGCGCCCGCTCAGACTGGCCCGCGCATCCGATTATTTTTTTCAGCCCGACATGAGTTCCGCTTCCGCCCTGCGCATCGTTCTCGTCTGCAATACCGCGTGGGCGATCTACACGTACCGGCACGGCCTGCTGCGCATGCTGATCGCGCGCGGCGCGCAGGTGACGGTGCTCGCGCCGCGCGACCGCACGGTCGAGCCGCTCGTGCGGATGGGCTGCCGCTACGCGGAGCTGCCCGTCGCATCGAAAGGCACGAGCCCGCGCGAGGACCTGCGCACGCTCGCCGCGCTCTATCGGCACTATCGGGAAATCAGGCCCGATCTCGTGTTCCATTACACGATCAAGCCGAACATTTACGGATCGATCGCCGCATGGCTCGCGCGCGTGCCGTCGATCGCGGTGACGACGGGCTTGGGCTACGTATTCATCCAGAGAAGCCGCGCCGCACGCGTCGCGAAGGCGCTGTACCGCTTCGCGTTCCGCTTCCCGCGCGAAATCTGGTTCCTGAACCGCGACGATCTCGACACGTTCGCGCACGAGCGGCTCCTCGCGCATCCGCAGCGCGCGCGCCTCCTGCACGGCGAAGGCGTCGACCTCGAGCAGTTCGCGCTCGCGCCGCTGCCCGAGCGCGACACGTTCACGTTCGTATTGATTGGCCGCCTGCTGTGGGACAAAGGCGTGCGCGAATATGTCGACGCGGCGCGCGCGCTGCGCACGCGCTATCCGCAGGCGCGCTTCGCGCTGCTCGGCCCCGTCGGCGTCGACAATCCGAGCGCGATCTCGCGCGCCGACGTCGACGCGTGGGTGCGCGAGGGCGTGATCGATTACCTCGGCGAGGCGCACGACGTGCGGCCGCACATCGCCCGCGCCGACTGCGTCGTGCTGCCGTCGTATCGCGAAGGCGTGCCGCGCACGCTGATGGAAGCGTCCGCGATGGGCCGCCCGATCGTCGCGACCGACGTGCCGGGCTGCCGCGACGTCGTCGCCGACGGCGACACGGGCCTCTTGTGCACGGCGCGCGACAGCGCGAGCCTCGCCGCGCAACTCGCGCGGATGCTCGACATGAGCGCCGCCGAGCGGCGCGCGATGGGCGAGCGCGGCCGGCGAAAGGTCGCCGCGGAATTCGACGAAGCGAAAGTCATCGAACGTTATCATCAGACCATTTCCGCCCTGACGGGCGTCACACTTTGACGGAGCAATCAGCAATGAGCACGAAGGGCACGATCCTCGTCACCGGCGGCGCGGGCTATATCGGTTCGCACACCGCCGTCGAGCTGCTCGAGCACGGCTACGACGTCGTGATCGCCGACAACCTCGTCAACAGCAAGCGCGAGGCGATCGCACGGATCGAGAAGATCACGGGCAAGACGCCCGCCTTCCACGAAGTCGACGTCTGCGACGAGCGCGCGCTCGCGCGGGTGTTCGACGCGCATCCGATCACGGCCGCGATTCACTTCGCCGCGCTGAAGGCGGTCGGCGAATCGGTCGCGAAGCCCGTCGAGTATTACCGCAACAACCTCGACGGCCTGCTGTCGCTGCTGCGCGTGATGCGCGAGCGCAACGTGAAGCGGATCGTGTTCAGCTCGTCGGCGACCGTATACGGCGTGCCCGAGCGCTCGCCGATCGACGAGACGTTCCCGCTCTCGGCGACCAACCCGTACGGCCAGACGAAGCTGATCGCCGAGCAGATCCTGCGCGACGTCGAGCTCGCCGATCCGGCCTGGCGCGTCGCGACGCTGCGCTACTTCAATCCGGTCGGCGCGCACGAGAGCGGCCTCATCGGCGAGGACCCGGCCGGCATTCCGAACAACCTGATGCCGTACGTCGCGCAGGTCGCGGTCGGCAAGCTCGAGAAGCTGCGTGTGTTCGGCAGCGACTACCCGACGCCCGACGGCACCGGCGTACGCGACTACATCCATGTCGTCGATCTCGCGCGCGGCCACATCGCGGCGCTCGACGCACTCGAGCGCCGCGACGCGAGCCTCACCGTCAACCTCGGCACGGGCCGCGGCTACAGCGTGCTCGAAGTCGTGCGCGCGTTCGAGAAGGCGTCGGGGCGGCCCGTGCCGTACGAGCTCGTCGCGCGCCGCCCGGGCGACGTCGCCGAGTGCTACGCGAACCCCGCCGCCGCGGCCGATATCATCGGCTGGAAGGCCGAGCGCGACCTCGACCGGATGTGCGCGGACCACTGGCGCTGGCAGGAAAACAACCCGCGCGGTTTTGTATAATCCGCTGTCCAATTTCCGGGCACGCCCATGCTCAGCTTCGCCGTCGGCTTCATCGTCTCGCTTCTCGTCACGCTGCTCATCGTCCGCTATGCGCACCTGCACGAGAAATTCTCGATCGACAACGATCTCGCCGGCGTGCAGAAATTCCATGCGCGGCCGGTGCCGCGGGTGGGCGGCATCGGCATCCTGATCGGGCTCGTGGTCGCGACGGCGCTGCTGTCGCGCCGGTATCCGGCGATCGCGGGCAGCATTCTCGGGCTCGCCGCGTGCGGGCTGCCCGCGTTCGCGTCCGGGCTGATCGAGGATCTGACGAAGAAAGTGACGCCCGCCGCGCGGCTTGTCTGCACGATGGCGGCCGCGGCGCTCGCGTTCGTGCTGATGGGCATCGCGATCACGCGCATCAGCGTGCCGCCCCTCGATTTCCTGCTCGGCTACGCGGCGATCTCGGCCTCGGTCACGGTGCTCGCCGTCGCCGCGCTCGCGAACGCGGTCAACATCATCGACGGCTTCAACGGCCTCGCATCGATGGTCGCGTTCATGATGTTCGCGTCGCTCGCGTACGTCGCGTTCCAGGTCGGCGATCCGGTCGTGATGTCCGGCTCGATCGTGATGATGGGCGCGATCATGGGCTTCTTCATCTGGAACTTTCCGGCGGGCCTCATCTTCCTCGGCGACGGCGGCGCGTACTTCATCGGCTTCATGCTCGCCGAGCTCGCGATCTCGCTCGTGATGCGGCACCGCGAGGTGTCCGCGTGGTATCCGGTGCTGCTCTTCATGTATCCGATCTTCGAGACCTGCTTCTCGATCTATCGGAAGAAATTCATTCGCGGCATGTCGCCCGGCATCCCGGACGGCGTGCACCTGCATATGCTCGTCTACAAGCGGCTGATGCGCTGGGCGGTCGGCACGCGCGCCGCGCACGAGCTCACGCGCCGGAATTCGCTGACGTCGCCGTACCTGTGGCTGCTCTGCCTCGTCGCGGTGATTCCCGCGACGCTCTTCTGGCAGCACACGATCCATTTGTTCGCGTTCGTGATCGTGTTCGCGCTCACGTACGTGTGGCTTTACGTGAGCATCGTCCGGTTCAAGTCGCCGCGCTGGATGGTGGTCCGCAAGCATCAGCCGAGGCGGTAACGCGGCGGCGGCACAACGGCAGGCAAAAAAAAGCGCGAGCCGATCTTCGACTCGCGCTTTTTCCATGAAGCAGCCCATCCCGAATTGGATCGATGCCGTTTCGGCCGCTCGCTGTTCCCGCTACCGTTTCGAGCGTTGATTCAACGAATCGAACGCTTGCCGTGCGCCTCGCATGTTCGAGCGAACGCGGCAACGAATTCAGCGGCGCGGCGCCCCGGCCAGAGGTGGCCGCGCAAATTCGGACAGTCGGGTAAGTGGAATGCCCGGGGCCTGAGCCAGCGATAATGCAGGCAAAGG